>NZ_JACARS010000050.1:0-22577 GCF_013386485.1 Pseudomonas sp. P7758
GCGAGGCACCGAGTGGTGGGGCAAAGACCTTTTGGTTACTTTTGGGGCGTTTGCCAAAAGTGACCCGCTGTAAGAGCGGAACCATAAGCGGCCGTTACCTAAATAACGGATATGTACTCAAACAAGATCAAGCATTCCCCGCCAACCTCAACCGAGCCGCCTGAGTAAAATCCAACATCCGCTTCAGCGGCCTAACCGCCTGCGGAATCACCGAAGGCTCAACAAAAATCTCATTACTCCCCTCACGCAAACACTGCAGCGTACGCTCCAGAGTATTCATCGCCATCCAGGGACAATGCGCACAACTGCGACACGCCGCCCCATTCCCCGCCGTCGGCGCCTCGACAAACACCTTGTCCGGGCACAGCTGCTGCATCTTGTAGAAAATGCCACGGTCGGTGGCCACGATAAACGTCTTGTTCGGCAACCGCTGCGCCGCCGCAATCAACTGGCTGGTAGACCCCACCGCATCCGCCAACTCGATCACCGACGTCGGCGACTCCGGGTGCACCAGAATCGCCGCGTCCGGGTACAACGCCTTCATGTCCTCCAACTGCTTGGACTTGAACTCCTCGTGCACGATGCACGCACCATCCCACAGCAACATGTCTGCACCCGTCTGACGCTGGATATAGGTGCCCAGGTGCTTGTCCGGCCCCCAGATAATCGTCTCGCCGTTATCCATCAGGCTTTCGACAATCTCCAGCGCACAACTGGAAGTCACCACCCAATCAGCACGGGCTTTCACCGCCGCCGACGTGTTGGCATAAACCACCACGGTGCGCTCAGGGTGCTGATCACAGAATGCCGAGAACTCATCCACCGGGCAGCCAAGGTCCAGAGAGCACGTGGCTTCCAGTGTCGGCATCAGGATGCGTTTTTCAGGCGTGAGGATCTTGGCCGTCTCCCCCATGAATCGCACGCCCGCCACCAATACGGTCTTGGCCGGGTGCGCCGCGCCGAAGCGGGCCATTTCCAGGGAGTCGGACACACAACCACCGGTTTCTTCGGCCAGGGCCTGAATCACCGGGTCGCAGTAGAAGTGTGCCACCAGCACCGCGTCCTGAGCCTTGAGCTCGGCGGCGATGGCGGCGCGGTAGCCCGCCTCTTCTTCGGCGCTCAGCACCTTGGGCTGCTTGGCGTCGAGGTGGGCTTGGACCAGAAGGCGTTCGGAAATTTGCGTCATGTTCGCAAGACCTGCAGGCGCAGTTGCGCGAAAGTCGAGTGTACCACCGGCTCTGGAGCCTTTCGGGCGCCGCCGGACGAAGTGATTGTGTTCATCAAGCACGGTGAAGCTGCGCAAGGCTACAGAATATCGAATGGTTTCAAAAGCCTAATCTGGGATTCGGCCAGGCATGAAAAAGGGAAACCCGGCCAGGGGTTTCCCTTTTTTACAACGACCGGTTTAACCGGGCAAAGCGGACGGATCGCCTTGCAGCAACGCCCACTGATGCATGTTCGCCAGGGCATCCTTCAGGATGGTTTCATCGGCGCCCTTGGCACTCTTGCCTTCCCGCGCCGCATATTCCAGCAGTACCAGGTAGTCGCGATGGCTGGTGGCCTCGTTCGGTACCACGCTGTCTTTAACCAGTCGAGCCATCTCGTATCGCTGGGTGCGGGTGTTCTGACTGGCGCTTTGGTCCACGGAGGCGTTGGTCAGGAAGCCATCCTTGTAGGTGATGTTCGCCGCACTGCTGGCCTTGTCGTCGACCTGCACATAGAGGTAGTTCTGCGACTCGCGCCTGGTATCGAAAGCCGGCGGCTTCCCGCCATCGAGGCCTTGATGGAAACTGGCCTTGAGGCTTGATCGCTGGACCTGATCGATCGTGCGATTGGAGAGGTCATTGCCGCCGATGCGCGTTTTCTGGGAAATCCCATAGGCAAACGTATCGGTTTCCCCTGGGCGCGCCGGGTTGGGGGAGCTGGCCGCCTGGCTGATGGAGGCCTTGAAATCTGCCAGGCCCGTCAGCAGGCCTTGATCTGCCGCGCTGCGGGTCAGCGGCGCAGGCGCTTTGGCGCTCTGCGGGTAGTTGCTGTTCATGGCGGTAAACGCATCCTTGAACATCGCCATCAGGTCAGCATTGGCCTTGCCCCGCGCCTGGGCCTTGTCGAACTGGGCCAGGTAGCTTTTCAGCGCGATTGCCTGTTGCTTGGCGTTGCCGAGGATGCCGGCGTTCTTCAGGTCGACCGAGAGATTCACTTCCCCCGCCGGGCTACTCATGCGCGTGGTGCGGCCCTGGCTGTCCGCATGGAATGCAAGCGTGAGGTCGTCAGTATTGCTCACTTTCAATTTGCCGCTGAGGTCCACCGAAGCCAATACGCTGGAATCAAACTGCGTCAGCTTGCTCAGCTCGAGTTTCGGCGGCTGGGCGGCCAGGCCGTCGATCGCGTCCTGGAAGGCTTCGCCCAACTTGGCGACTTCCTTGAGTTCGGCGGCGCTGAGGGCGCCACCGTCCACCTTCGCCTGCGCGGCCAAGCCTCCCAACTGGCTGGCCAGGCTGAAGGTGACGGTCTTGCCGCTGGCCGTCTTGACGGTCAGGCTGACCAGGTTGTCGGCCCTGCTGTGCAGCAGCGCCTGTTGAACCTTGAGTTCGGCGGGGCTTTGGGTCCTGGAAGAGCTGGTGCTCAGCGCCGACTGGGAAATGTCGGTACCGCTCTTCGCAAATTGCTCAATCAGGGTGGCGCCCAGGCCGCTGAAGCCTGTGCCTCTGGGCAGTGCAGGGAAATTCGTGCTGATCGCTTTGGTGACCGCATCGTCGCTGTCACTTTCCCAGGCATTGATCGGCCCATGGCCGGGCAATTGGCCGTTGCGGGAATATGTCTCGGCTTGAACGTCCACCGTGACATTGCCAAGGCTGACCACCGAGGAAGGTCGCACGGCAGCGGCGTCCGTTTCTGGCGCCTGCGTAGCTGGCGGGGTAACGGTGGGTCGATTGGTAAGGGCGATGGCGGAGCTGATCGGCGAAAGCGTAGTCATGACGATCCCTGTCTTGAGCTGGATTGCAGCCAATTTAACCAAGACAGGGAAGGTTTGGTAGCGCGACCGATACAATTGCTAGCAAAGAGCCATGTCAGAAAACTGACTCTTTGCCCTCTTCCGGTGCATCAGAAGCGGTAAGTCACCGAACCGCCGAAACCGTTGGCGCTGTTTTCATACTTGGCGTCGTAGGTCAGCGCCAGTTGCGGATTATTGTCGCGGACCTTGATCGGCTCTTCTTTCAGGTAGGAATAAGCGACGTCGAAGGTCAGGTTATCCACTGGCGTCCAGCCAGCGCCCAAGCTGAACACCGTGCGATCGCCCGTAGGAATACGTACGGACCGGTCGGTGTTGTTGGTGGGCGTCTGGTCCACCGAAAAGCCGGTACGCAGCACCAGTTGCTTGTTCAACTGGTACGACAGGCCGATGGCGTGAGACCAGGTGTCATGCCAGTGCTGTTCTTCGGTGATGGAGTTCAGGCCGGCCAGTTCGGTGGCGAGGTCAGAGACGCCACTGTTGTTGATCGTAATCTTCTTCAACTGGCTCCAGCGGGTGTAGGTGCTGCCGACGTACAGGGTCCAGTCATCGTTGAGTTTATGGGTGACCGAGAAGTCCACGGACGACGGCGTGGTGACATCCAGCTTGGCGTCATACCGCTGCGGGCCGCCATCCACCAGGTCGGTGAGCACCCCCGAGGCGTTGGTTTTGCCCGACAGGTGATACACAACCTGCGAGTGGTAGGTCACACCAATGCGCGTGCTTTCAATCGGCTGCACCAGGATACCGGCGTTGAAACCGGTGGCGGTGTCGTCGCCCTTGACCTTTACGCTTTCCGTGCCGAGGCCAAATGCCGGGACCTTGGAGTCCAGTTCGCCACTGATACGGTTGAAGGTCGGACCGAAGCCCACCGAAACCTTGTCGTTGAAGGCATAGCTGACGGTTGGCTGCACCGTGATGACTTGAACCTTGCTTTTGTTGCCAAAGCCATTGCCCTGGAAGCTGTGTTCATAGTCGGTCACGAGGCCGAACGGCGCGTAGATTCCCAGGCCAAACGCCCAGTGTTCATCAATCGGCGTCACCAGGTAGCCCATCGGTACGGCGATGCCGGGGACCATATCGCCTTTGTTGGTGCCGGGGTTGTCCACGCCACCTTGGCTGGAGCTGGCATCCTTGATGTTCGACTTGGCATCCAGGTAGGTCGCCCCGATGCTCACTTCATTCTGCTTGAGGCGAGACATGCCCGCCGGGTTGCCAAACACCGTGCTGGCGTCATCCGCGGAGGAGGAACGCCCGGCGTAACCGGTCCCCATTGAACTGATGCTTTGTTCGTTGAGGGCAAAACCACCGGCAAACAAGGAAGTGGAGGCAAGGGAAATCGACAGCGCCAAAGCGCTCTTGAAGAGTTTTTTATTCATTATTAGAACTCGAATTATTGGGCAGCGAGAGGAAGCTACCAATCTTCGAGCGGGCAAATTATGAAGAGTTTTTCATGCGCAAAATTGTCCGACAATCCTATTTTTTTCAAAGACTTCGACGGTTTTTCCAGCACTTATTCAGACCCCGGAACCTGAATATGACTGACGGGTTTTAATCTCGCCGTCACGCTTGCAGCAGGCCGGATTGCCTGCCATCGAATATGCGTGAAGGCGCTGGTGATATAAGTGTCGCAATGACATGATGACGGCCATTTAACACGCGTGGCAGCACTCAAATGAATAGCACTATCGGGACGGGTCCTGAGACAAACAGCCCACCTGAATCTGGCGAGAGTGATTTGTCCGCCGCGGGCCTCAACCACAGCGAAGCCTTCACCGAACGCGTGCTTGCCAGCATCAACGATTGCATCAAGGTGCTGGACCTCGACGCCCGCCTGACCTTCATGAGCGAAGGCGGCAAGCAGATCATGGAAGTCAGCGACTTCAATGCGATCCGCGGCTGCCCCTGGCCCGACTTCTGGCACGACCAGGGCAATCTCGATGCCAAGGCTGCCGTTGAGGCCGCCAAGGCCGGTCGCAATGCCAGCTTTGTCGGCGCTGCCCACACCCTGGCCGGCAACCTTAAATGGTGGCACGTGAACGTCAGCCCGATCATGGGCAGTGACGGCCTGCCGGAGAAAATCCTCTGCGTGTCCCGGGACATCACGCCCCTGCGCGAAGCCGAAGAGTCCCTGCGCAAACTCAACGAGTCCCTGGAACAGCGGGTGGTCGAACGCACTCGCGATCGCGACCGTATCTGGCGCCTGTCGCCGGACCTGATGCTGGTGGCACAACTCGACGGTGTGATCTCCGCCGTGAACCCGGCCTGGACACGCATGCTCGGCCACGCCGAAAACGACCTGGTGGGCAGCCAGTTGCTGGCCCTGGTTCACCCCGACGACCTGGCCGTCTCATCCTCGGCGGTCAGCCGTTTGGGCGATGGCAAGAACTTCCCCAATTTCAAGAACCGTTACCGCCACCAGGACGGCAGCTACCGCATGATCGCCTGGACGGCCGTGCCCGACAGCGACTACATCCACGCCGTGGGCCGTGATATCCAGGCTGAGGAAGAAGCCAAGGAAGCCCTGCGACTGTCGGAAGACGCCCTGCGTCAGTCACAGAAACTGGAAGCCATCGGCCAACTCACTGGCGGTGTCGCACATGATTTCAATAACCTGCTGACGGTGATCAAGTCCTGTGCCGACTTGCTCAAGCCACCTGCCCTGAGCGAAGCACGCCGCGTGAAATACGTGGAAGCCATCGCCAGCACGGTCGATCGCGCGGCCCGCCTGACGGCCCAGTTGCTCACATTCGCCCGCCGCCAGGCTTTGCGACCCGAGGTGTTCAACGTCGGCGAAAGTGTAAAGCGGGTGGGCGAGATGATGGACAGCCTGACCGGTTCACGGGTCAAGGTAAGCATCCAGGTGCCTGACGACGCCTGCTTTATCAACGCCGACGAAAGCCAGTTCGATACCGCGCTGGTCAACATGGTGGTGAACGCCAGGGATGCCATGGCCGGCAACGGGCATTTGACCATCACCGTTTCGACGGCAAGCTGGCTACCCTCGGTTCGCGCTCACCCGGTACGTGTCGCCGATTACGTGACCATCGAACTGGCGGACACCGGCTCGGGTATCCCGCCGGAAAAACTCGACGCGATCTTTGAGCCCTTCTACACCACCAAGGGTATCGGCCAGGGCACCGGCCTGGGCTTGTCCCAGGTGTACGGCTTCGCCAAGCAATCAGGCGGGGAAATCCTGGTACAGAGCGAGTGCGGCAGGGGTAGCCAATTTACGCTGTACCTGCCCAAGGTCGAGCCAAGTGCCATGCCGGTACCTCAAGACACCAGCGCTTCGCCCATCATCTCAGGCTTGTGCGTGCTGATGGTCGAGGACAACGCCGATGTGGGCCTGTACACCTCGCAAACCCTGGAACAGATGGGCTTTCACGTGCTGTGGGTGCCGGATGCGAACAGCGCGCTGGAAGCCCTGGCCCCCAACCCAGAAAGCTTCCAGGTGGTGTTCTCCGATATCTCCATGCCCGGCATGAGTGGCCTGGAGTTGCTGGACGCAATCGAAGCCTTGTACCCATGGCTGCCGGTGGTGCTCACCACCGGCTACAACGACGAATACGCGCGTATCGCCCAGGAAGAAGCCAGCCGTTTTGTCTTGCTGCAAAAGCCGTATTCCACCGAGGTGCTGGCCCTGCTGCTGCAAAAAGTCGTCAAGAGCCGCCTGCCCCTGGTCGCACAAGGCTAGACCGCAGGCCGGGTCGTGTCCGGAACATTCCCCATCTCCAGGGCCAGATCCAGCCAGGCCCGCGCCGCCGGTGGCAAGTGCGCCTGTCGCCGCCAAGCCAGGGCGATGTGCCAATCAGTCTGGGGCTCGTCCAGCTGGATCAGGGCGATGCCGGCGTGCAGGTGTTTGTAAGCCAGCATGCTCGGTAGAAACGCGACACCCAGGCCTGCGGCAACCAGGTCGACGATAAAGTCGATCTGGGCACTGCGGGCGGTGATACGCGGGACTACGCCTCTGCGCTCGCAGGCTGTGAGAATGATCCGGTTAAGCGCAAACCCGGCCTCGAACAGAATAAAGGGCGAGTCAGCCAGGTCGGAAAAATCGACGCTTTTACGCCCGGCCAAAGGATGGTCGATCGGCATCACCACCATCAGTGGCTCGACGCGCACATCCTGATATTCAAATTCTCCCGCCACCGGTACCAGCAACGCGGCCAGGTCCACCTCCCCGGCCTCCAGGCATTCGCCCAACTTCTTGCTGCCATGCTCGATCAGCTCGATCTCGATTTCCGGATAACGCTGTCGATACAAGGCAAACATCGCCGCAAACAGCACCCCACTGCCCACCGGCGGCAAGCCGATGCGCAATACACCGCGCTTGAGCCCCAGCAAGTCGTTGATCTCGGCCACCAGGTCACTGCGCTCCGCCAGCAACACCAGCGCTCGGCGGTAGGCAATTTCGCCGGCGGCCGTGAGCTCGCTCTTGTGGCCGATGCGATTGAACAGCGGCGTGCCCAATTCATCTTCCAGAGTCTTGACCGCCTTGCTGACGGTAGACTGGGTGAGCGAAACCACCTCGGCTGCTTGTGAGAAGCTGCCCTGGCGAACTACTTCGACAAAGGCCAGCAACGTACGAAGGTTCATGAGTATTCCGTTTGCGACTTGATTCAAGTTGGAAAAGTTGTTTTTACCATGAAAGGCCTTTGTCTATCCTCACCCCACCGTTTTCTTCACTCGGGGCATCACTGTTCATGATCATTTCGTCTGCATCGGATTACCGCGAAGCCGCCCGCCGCAAACTGCCGCGTTTCCTGTTCGACTACATCGACGGCGGCGCCTACGCCGAACACACCCTCAGGGCCAACAGCTCCGACCTGTCGGATATCAGCCTGCGCCAGCGCATCCTGCGCAACGTCGAAAGCCTGAGCCTTGAAACCACGTTGTTCGACCAGCCATTGGCGATGCCGGTGGTCCTCAGCCCGGTGGGCCTGACCGGCATGTTTGCCCGGCGTGGTGAAGTCCAGGCGGCGAAGGCGGCAGCGAACAAGGGCATTCCGTTTTGCCTGTCGACCGTTTCCGTGTGCCCGATCGAGGAAGTAGCGTCCCAGAGCCCGCAATCGATCTGGTTTCAGCTGTATGTGCTGAAAGACCGCGGCTTCATGAAAAACGCCCTGGAGCGCGCCCAGGCCGCCGGGGTGAAAAACCTCGTGTTCACGGTCGACATGCCCACCCCCGGCGCGCGTTATCGCGACGCCCATTCGGGTATGTCCGGTGCCTACGGGCCGCAACGCCAAATCCTGCAGGCCATGACCAAACCGGCCTGGGCCTTCGATGTGGGCCTGCTGGGTCGCCCCCACGACCTGGGCAACATCTCCAAGTACCTGGGCAAGCCCACCCAACTGAAGGACTACATCGGCTGGCTGGCCAACAACTTCGACCCTTCCATCAGTTGGAAAGACCTGGAGTGGATCCGCGAATTCTGGAAAGGCCCGATGATCATCAAAGGCATCCTCGACCCACAGGATGCCAAGGACGCGGTGAGCTTTGGTGCCGACGGCATCGTCGTATCCAACCACGGCGGGCGCCAGTTGGATGGCGTGCTGTCCACAGCCAAGGCACTGGCGCCTATCGTACAAGCCGTGGGCAGCGATCTGACGGTGCTGGTGGACTCCGGCGTACGCTCGGGGCTGGACGTGGTGCGCATGCTCGCGCTGGGCGCCAAGGGCGTTCTGCTGGGCCGTGCACAGGCTTACGCACTGGCCGCCGACGGGCAGCGTGGCGTGGAGAACCTGCTGGATATCTTCGCCAAGGAAATGCGCGTGGCCATGACGTTGACCGGAGTCACGTCGATCGCCCAGATCGATGAGTCGATCCTGGTGCGCAGCCAGGGTTGATCAGTGCAGCGACCTCGGAGCATCCCTTCCGGGGTCGCCCACAGATATTTCTAAATGTTTCTTCATAAAGCCAAACCGTCATTAAACAGACACATTTCAGGAATTAAATCGTCACGTCCCAGGCAGGTGGAGTCCTCCACCTGCCCCCTTCCTTTGAGGTGTCGTCGTGATGTTGCTGACCAAAAAGAGTCTGTCAGTGTTGTTCACTGCCCTGTGCCTGAGTGGTGTCGCTCACGCCACTGACGTCACGGGCGCAGGCTCCAGTTTCGTCTACCCGGTGCTGTCCAAGTGGTCCCAGGAATACAGCAAAAGCTCCAGTGACCGGATCAACTACCAGTCCATCGGCTCCGGTGGTGGTATCGCCCAGATCAAGGCGGCTACCGTGGACTTCGGTGCGTCCGACGCGCCGCTGTCGGCGGATGAACTGAAGGCCGGCGGCCTCGGCCAATTCCCAAGCGTGATTGGCGGCATCGTGCCGGTGATGAACGTCGAGGGCGTTGCAGCTGGCCAGCTGAAACTCGATGGTGATGTGCTGGCGAAGATCTTCCTCGGTGACATCAAGGCCTGGAACGACCCGGCGATTGCCGCCCTCAACCCCGGCTTGAAACTGCCGGGCGCGAATATCACCGTGGTCCACCGCTCGGACGGCTCGGGCACCTCGTACAACTTCACCAACTACCTCTCCAAGGTCAGTGATGGCTGGAAAACCAAAATCGGTTTCGGCACCACCGTGCCGTGGCCGGTCGGTGTGGGCGGCAAGGGTAACGAAGGTGTTTCGGCCTACGTGAAGCAGATCAAGAACTCCATCGGCTTTGTTGAATACGCCTACGCCCTGCAAAACAAGATGACCTACGCCTCACTGAAGAACGCGTCCGGCAAATTCGTCGAGCCCAACGCCAAGGCCTTCCAGGCAGCGGCTGATACTGCCGATTGGGCCAACGCCCATGACTTCAACCTGATCATGACCAACGCACCGGGCGAGAACGCGTGGCCGATCACGGCGACCACCTGGATCATCATGTACAAGCAGGCAAAAAACGTTGAGCAAAGCCAGGCCGCTTTCAACTTCTTCAAATGGTCGTTGGAGAAAGGTCAGCAGCAGGCTGCGGCATTGGACTACGTAGCGTTGCCCGATTCCCTCGTGACCCGGATCGAAGGTTACTGGAAGTCTGACTTCGCCCACTGATCCGCCTCTATAGCCCCCTTCCTCAAGCATGTGCATGCTTGATGGAGGCGGGTGAGCACTTCTGATATGAACGACACCGTGCAACCCTTGGTTATGACTACTCACGCAAGCGACGTGTCGGGTGATAGCCGCGCCGCTCGCGATCAGCGCCACGATCTGTGGTTCAAACGCTCGATGTTCGGGGCCGCGATGCTGGTGCTGCTGCTCTTGGCAAGCATCGCCGCCTCCACCCTGTGGGGCGGTGGCCTGGCCTTCAAGACCTTCGGTTTCGGTTTCATCACCAGCACCGAGTGGGATGCGGTCAACAACCACTTTGGCGCCCTGGTACCGATCTACGGCACCTTGGTCACCTCGTTGCTGGCGTTGCTGATTGCGGTGCCGGTGAGTTTCGGCATCGCTATTTTCCTCACCGAAGTGGCGCCGCCCTGGCTCAGAATGCCGGTCGCCTCCGCCGTTGAATTGCTCGCGGGCATTCCCTCGATTATCTATGGCATGTGGGGCCTGTTTGTTTTCGGGCCCTTTATGGCTGAACACTTGTCACCCTGGATCAATGACTACCTGGGTGCGCTTCCGTTTATTGGCTCGCTGTTCCAGGGGCCGCCGCTGGGCATCGGGATGCTGACCGCCGGCATCGTGCTGGCGATCATGATCACGCCGTTCATCACGTCGGTGATGCATGAGGTTTTCCGCAGTGTGCCGACTCAATTGAAGGAGTCGGCCTACGCACTGGGCAGTACTACCTGGGAAGTGGTGTGGGACATCGTCCTGCCCTACACCCGTTCGGCCGTGGTCGGCGGGATCTTTCTCGGCCTCGGCCGCGCCCTGGGTGAAACCATGGCCGTGACCTTCGTGCTGGGCAACGCGCAACAGTTCTCCGCCTCGTTGCTGATGCCCAGCAGTTCCATCGCGTCCGTCATCGCCAACGAGTTCAGCGAGGCGTACACCGACCTGCATCGTTCGGCGCTGATCGCCCTGGGCTTCCTGCTGTTTATCGTGACATTCGTGGTGCTGGCACTGGCGCGGCTGATGCTCATGCGCCTGTCCCGCAAGGAGGGCCTATGAGCAGCAACGAACGCCTGTACCGCAAGCGTGCCTTGAAGAACCGGGTGGCCATGCTGCTCAGTTGTGGCGCGACAGTCTTTGGCCTGCTGTGGCTGGCGTGGATTCTGCTGACCACCATCATCAACGGCTTTCAGGCGCTCAACCTGCGCCTGTTTACCGAGATGACGCCGCCACCCGGAACAGACGGCGGCCTGGCCAACGCGTTTTATGGCAGCGCCCTGATGTCCGGGATTGCGCTGCTGATTGGCACGCCCATCGGACTGATGGCCGGTATCTGGCTGGCGGAATTCGCACGGCACTCGCGCCTGGGTACCACGGTGCGTTTCATCAACGACATCCTGCTGTCCGCGCCTTCGATCGTGCTGGGTCTGTTCATCTACACCGGGGTGATCCTGCCGCTGAACCTGCTGACCAATCACCAGGTAGGTTTCTCCGCCATTGCCGGTGCCCTGGCGCTGGCCTTGCTGGTGATTCCGGTGGTGGTGCGCACGACCGACGAGATGCTCCAACTGCAACCTTCCACCATGCGCGAGGCGGCCCTGGCCCTGGGCGTACCCCAGTGGAAACTGACGTTGCAGATCGTGTTGAGAGCGGCCAAGGCCGGCGTGGTGACCGGCATCCTGCTGGCGCTGGCGCGGATTACCGGGGAAACCGCGCCGCTGCTGTTCACCGCCTTCGGCAACCAGTTCTGGAGCAGCAACCTGCTCAAGCCGATTGCCAGCGTGCCGGTGGTTATTTTCCAGTACGCCATGAGCCCCTTCGATGACTGGCACTCCCTCGCATGGGCAGGCGCCTTGGTACTGACGATGTTCGTGCTGGTGCTGAGCTTGCTGTCTCGCCTGATTCTTTTGCGCAATAGGTCCCACTGATGCAATCGACCCGCCTTGATCCTGAAAAAACCAAAATCCGTGTCCGTGGGTTGGAGTTTTTCTACAACAACCAACATTCGCTGAAATCCATCGACATCGACATTCCGGAAAAACGCATCACCGCGATCATCGGCCCATCGGGCTGCGGCAAGTCGACCTTGCTGCGGGTGTTCAACCGTATCTACTCGATGTACCCGAAGCAGGAAGCCCGCGGTGAAGTGCTGCTCAATGGCGAAAACATCCTCGCCCCCGGCTATTCGATGAACCGCCTGCGCAGCCACGTCGGAATGGTCTTCCAGAAGCCGGTACCGTTCCCGATGTCGATCTACGACAACATCGCCTATGCCGTGCGTCACCACGAAAAGCTGTCGCGCCGGGAAATGGATGATCGAGTCGAGCAAGCCTTGCGCGGCGGCGCGCTGTGGGATGAGGTGAAGGACAAACTCAAGCAGAGCGCCCAGAGTCTTTCAGGCGGACAACAGCAACGCCTGTGCATCGCCCGCACCATTGCGCTGCGCCCGCAGGTATTGTTGCTGGATGAACCGACCTCGGCGCTCGACCCGATTTCCACCGGGCGCATCGAGCAGTTGATCACCGAGCTGAAAGAGCAATACACGGTGATCATCGTGACCCACAACATGCAGCAGGCCGCCCGGGTGTCGGACAGCACGGCGTTCATGTTCATGGGCGAACTGATTGAGCATGGCAATACGGATGAGATCTTCACCAAGCCGAAGATGAAACAGACCGAGGACTACATCACCGGGCGGTTTGGCTAGCTTTAACAAAAAAGCCGATCACTCTCTGTCGCGAGAGTGATCGGCTTTTTACTGGGCAAAAAAAAACCCGGAAATCCTCACTTGCGTGGGCCTTCCGGATTTTCTAAACCGCCAAAAATGGTGGGTCGTGTGGGATTCGAACCTACGACCAATTGGTTAAAAGCCAACTGCTCTACCAACTGAGCTAACGACCCGCTGTGTGGTGGCGCGTATAATACTGATTTCTAAGGATTATTCAACACCTTATTTAAAATAAATCAGAAATAACGCGTTGGGTCAGTAATTCCGGCCGCTTGGAAGCCCTCTGCACGCAGTCGGCAGCTGTCGCATTTCCCACAAGCGCGACCATCAGTGTCTGCCTGATAGCAGGAAACAGTCAGCGAGTAATCGACGCCAAGTCCTACGCCTGCCTTCACGATATCGGCCTTGCTACGGTTCTGCAGTGGCGCCAGGATGCGAAAGCCCTGCCCTTCTACACCGGCCTTGGTCGCCAGGTTGGCCATGCGCTCGAACGACTCGATGTACTCGGGGCGGCAGTCCGGGTATCCGGCGTAGTCCAGGGCGTTGACGCCGATGAAGATGTCGCGGGCATTGAGCACCTCGGCCCAGCCGAGGGCCAGGGACAGGAAGACCGTGTTGCGTGCCGGCACGTAGGTCACCGGAATGCCTTCGCTGGGGCCTTGCGGCACGTCTATGGAGCTGTCGGTCAGCGCCGAGCCACCCATGCCGTCGAGACTCAGGCCGATCACCTTGTGCTCCACCGAGCCCAGGTCTCGGGCGACACGGGCGGCAGCGTTCAGTTCGGCACGGTGACGCTGGCCGTAGTCGAAGCTCATGGTGTAGCAGCTGTAGCCTTCTGCACGGGCCATGGCGACCACGGTCGCGGAGTCGAGGCCGCCGGACAGCAGGATCACCGCACGTTTTTGATCAGTCATCTCAGCGCCCCGGCTCATCGTTCCACAGGTACTTGTGCAGCTGCAGTTGCAGACGCACCGGAAGGTTGTCTGCAACGACCCAGTCGGCCAGGTCGCGAGCATTCAGGTCATGATGGCTGGGGGAAAACAGCACTTCGCCGGCCCGGCGGTCCAGGCCATACTGGATCAGCTTGGAGGTCGCCCAGTCGTAGTCTTCACGGGAACAGATGACGAACTTGACCTGGTCGTTGGCCGTCAGCAGCTCAATGTTCTCGTAGCGGTTGCGGTGCACTTCCTTGGAGCCTGGGGTCTTGAGGTCGACGACTCGGCTGACCCGAGGGTCGACTGCAGAGATATCGAGGGCGCCGCTGGTTTCCAGGGACACCTCGTAACCGGCATCGCACAACTGCTTGAGCAAGGGAATGGCATTGGGCTGTGCCAGGGGCTCGCCACCCGTGACGCAGACATAACGCGGCCGGTAACCGGCCACCTGCTCAAGGATGTCTTCAAGGGTGCGCACGGTGCCGCCGCTGAAGGCGTAGGCGCTGTCGCAGTACTGGCAACGCAGCGGGCAACCGGTGAGGCGCACAAATACAGTGGGTAGCCCGGCAGTGCGCGTTTCACCCTGCAACGAGTAAAAAACTTCGGTGATACGTAATGTGTCTTGCATAGTCGCCACGGGCGTAACAGCTAAACAGGCTGTCCGCCTCCGTCAGGCACTTCAAGGAATTGCGCCAACGCGTAAACCCCAGGAAGCGTGTTTCATAAAAGGGCGTGGATTCTAACGAAAAAACCCGCGCAGGGCGCGGGTTTCTTCTGAACGGGTTGCGACGCTTACATGCGTTGCAGATCCCGCTGAGCCAACTGGGCCGCAGAGGTACCCGGATACTGGGCCACCACCTGCTGCAGAATGCCTTTGACCTTGTCGGTATGACCCAGGCGGCGTTCTACGTCAGCCAGTTTGTACAGCGAATCCGGCACCTTGGCGTGCTTGGGGTACAGCTGGCTGACCTTGGCAAATGCCTGGCCTGCGCCCTGCAGATCACCCTTGGCCAGGTTCACCTCACCCAACCAGTACTGGGCGTTGCCCGCGTACTGGCTGTTCGGGTATTTGCGCAGGAATGCGGTAAAAGCCTGGCTGGCCTTATCGAAATCCTTGGCTTTGATCAGGTCGAAGGCTGCATCGTAATACAGCTTTTCCTTCGCTGGATCACCCGGCTCGCTGCTGGCGGCAGGGGCTTGGCTCGCAGCCGCGGCCCCTGCTGCTGCACCACCGGCGGCGCTTGCGGCGCCACCGGCAGAAGAATTATCAGGAGTGGCGGCTGGTGTAACGCCGGCTCCAATGCGTCGATCAAGATCCTGGTAACGCTCCAGGCCTTCTTGCTTCAGCTGGTTCACTTGATTCTGCAGAACCTCAATCGTGCCTTGTTGCTGCGACAATTGATCCTGCATGCGTTGCAGCTGGTTGAACAGTTCGCCCTGTGCCGAAGGCGCGGCAGTTGCCGCGCCCCCGGCATAGGCGCCGTTCGTGCCATAACCCGCTGGCGGATAACTGCTCCCGCTATTGTTATAGCCAGAGTTGCTATCTTCCACAGGAACCGCAGCCCACACCGCAAGCGGTGCCAGGCTGAGAGCCAATACAGTTAGAGCACGACGGCACGTTCGCATGACGAATTACTTACGCAGTTCGACGCGACGGTTTTGAGCCCAGGACTGCTCGTCGTGGCCAGTAGCAACTGGACGCTCTTTACCGTAGGAAACCAGTTCCAGTTGGCCTGGAGCAACACCTTGCAGAACCAGGTAGCGCTGAACGGCTTTCGCACGACGCTCGCCCAGTGCCATGTTGTACTCACGAGTACCACGTTCGTCGGTGTTACCTTCCAGAACAACGCGAGCGCCGTTAGCTTTCAGGTCCTTCGCGTGAACGTCCAGAGCGCGCATGGCTTCTGGTTTCAGGTCCGAACTGTCGTATTCGAAGTAGAAAGTGGTGATAGCGCGCAGAGCAGCTTCTTCGCTCAGGGAGCCGTCAACTGCACCAGTGTTAGCGCCGTAACCAGCGTTTGGATCAACAGCTGCGCCTTCACCGGCATTGTCGCCGCCTTTAGACGAGCAACCAACGGCTACGGACAGAGCCAGAGCCAGAGCAGCAAACTTACCAAACTTCAGCATTTCCATCGTGAAACTCCTAATGAACCCCAGTGTGTTAAGTACTTCTTTTTGTAGCGCCGCGTCAGTTCAGGTAAGGGGACCAGGACGGTTCTCTGACTTCGCCTTGAGCGGTAGGAAGCGGGAGCCTTACGCGTCCATTAATGGACACGAGCATCAAGACTCCCCGGCCCTGCTGGCGGGTGGCGTAGATTACCATGGTGCCGTTGGGCGCAACAGTAGCTGACTCATCAAGGTTGGTATCTGTAAGGATTTTTACGGTTCCACGCTGCAAATCCTGGGCCGCAACCCGGAAATTAGTGAAACCATCCTGACGGTGAATCATCACCAACGTCTTTTCATCAGCCGAAAGCTTAGGTGCAGCGTTGTAGTTACCAATAAAGGTCACTCGTTCGGCGCCGCCGCCGTTGACGCTGGTTTTGTAGACTTGCGGCTTGCCGCCACGGTCGGAGGTGAAGTAGATGGTCGAGCCATCCTTGCCCCAGAACGGTTCGGTGTTGATGCCCGGGCCGCTGGTAACACGGCTCAGTTGGCGCGAAGCCATGTTCATCACGTAGATGTCCGGGTTGCCATCCTTGGACAATACGAATGCCAGGCGTGAACCATCCGGCGACCAGGCTGGCGCGCCATTCAGGCCTTCGAAGTTGGTGATCTGCTCACGGCGACCGGTATCGATGTGCTGGACGAAGATCCGTGGACGCTTCTGTTCAAAGGACACGTAGGCGATACGCTTGCCATCTGGCGCGAAACGCGGCGACAGGATCGGCTCACGGGATTGCAGCAACGTCACTGCACGCGCGCCGTCATAGTCGGAACGCTGCAAAGTGTAACGAGTGTTGTCTACCGAAAAACGCTCGGCCGTTACATAGAGCAAGCGCGTGGAGAAGGCACCCTTGATCCCGGTCAGTTTTTCAAACGACTGGTCGGAGATGTAGTGCGCCATGTCCCGCAGCTGATCCGTGGTGCCCGACACGCTGCCGGTCAGCACTTGCTGCTCGGTCGCGACGTTGAACAGGGTGTACTGGATCTGCAGGCGACCGCCGGCGGGCGTGATGCTGCCCACCATCAGGTACTGGGCGTTCAGCGCTTTCCAGTCACGGAAGATGACTTCGCTGGCCTGGGTCGGCTGGCTGATCATGTTGCCTTTGTCGATCGGTGCGTAGTAGCCGGAGTTGCGCAGGTCATCGCTGATGATCTGCGACATGTCGTCCGGCAGCACGCTGCCGCCCTGCCAGCCAAACGGCACAACGGCGATCGGGGTGGCCCGATCGCTACCGCTGGTGACCAGGATGTTCTTTTCATCCGCCGCCGCTATCCCTGCCATGCAGCAAATAACGACAAGCATTCCTCGAAGAAGGTTTCTCACAAGGCTAGATCCTCAGGTGTGAATGTCATC
Organism: Pseudomonas sp. P7758; assembly: GCF_013386485.1. NCBI lineage: Bacteria > Pseudomonadati > Pseudomonadota > Gammaproteobacteria > Pseudomonadales > Pseudomonadaceae > Pseudomonas > Pseudomonas sp. P7758. Next base: position 17,235 of record NZ_JACARS010000050.1, read on the forward strand.
TTGAATGAACGGTAGGGAGCGAAGTCGCTTGGTTTCATTCCCTGCATCTCGGTCAACCGGCCAATGTTCTTGACCGCTGCTACCGCCGAACTGTCGAACGAACCGTCGCCACTGGACTTGGCCACGCTGACCGAAGTCACCGTACCGTCCGGCAACATGCCGATCTGCAGCACTACTGTCATGCCTTTACGTGCCGAAGGAGGACGGGTCCACCCTTCCGCTGCCCGTGAACGAATCAGGTCGTCGAAACTGCCCGCGACTTCATCACCACGTTCATCGGCCAAGGCTTGCTGGCGCTGCGGCGTGTCGGAAAGCAAATCGGCCAAGGCCTGGGCCTTTTTGTCTTCGGTCGATTTACGCGCTGCTTCCTGGGCCTTTTTCTTGGAGGCATCGGCGGCAGCTTTCTTCTTCGCATCGTCGGCGATCTTCTTCTTCGCCTCGTCAGCTTCAGCTTTCTTCTTGGCGTCGTCCGCGGCTTTCTTCTTCGCGTCTTCGACTATCTTTTTCTTCGCGTCTTCAGCGGCCTTTTTCTTGGCCTCTTCTTCGGCAGCCTTCTTGGCTTCTTCTTCAGATTTCTTCTTGGCTATATCAGCCAATTGTTTCTCTTCAGCCTTCTTGGCTTCGGCAGCTTTATCGGCTTTCTTGGCTTCATCAGCCTTTTGCGCCTCTGCAGCTTTCTTCGCCTCGTCAGCCTTTTTCGATTCCTCGGCCTTTTGAGCCGCCTCTTCTTTCTTTTGTTCCGCAGCAGCCTTCACCGCTTCCTGCTCGACCTTCTTCTGTTCCATCTGCTCGACTTCAGTCTGGCGCGCAGCCGACTTCTGGGCCTCACCCGCAATCTTCTGATTGGTCTGGGTGGTGGCCTGGCTTTTCGATTTCAGCTGATACAGGGTCGCCTGCACGATCGGCTTGGCTGGCGGCAGGTCCGGGGTCATGGCAAAGCTGACGAACAGCATGCCAAACACCAGGACGTGCAGGGCAATTGCCCAGACGCTAGGCCAGAAGTAGCTTTCCGAGGCGGACGGCTCTCGCTGTTGGTGCATCAGGGCGCCTCGGTAATCAAGCCAACATTACCGACCCCGGCCTTCTGCAGCCCGCCCATGGCGCCCATGACGGAGCCGTAGTCGACGACCTTGTCGCCGCGAATGAACACCTGGGTGTGCTTGCCACCTTCGTTGCCGGCGCGAATGATCTTGGTCACGGCATCAGTCATCTGCGGCAAGGTCATGGCCTTGTCCTGCTGTTTCTGAGTGTCGACTTCGCTGCCAAGGTTCCAGTAATAGGTCTTGTCAGCCTTGATCGAAATGGTCAGGACCTGGGTGTTGTTGTCCTGCGGCAAGGCTTCGCTGGAAACCTTGGGCAGATCAACCTTCACGCCCTGATTGAGCATCGGCGCGGTCACCATGAAGATAACCAGCAGCACCAGCATCACGTCGATGTAAGGCACCACGTTCATCTCGGCGACCGGCTTGCGCTTTTTGCGAGCTCGAGCGATTAAAGCCATTGGGAATTACCTGCTTATTCTTCGCTGGTGTGCACTTTACGGTGCAGGATCGCCTGGAATTCATCGGCGAAGGTGTAGTAACGGCTGATCAAGGTTTCGCCACGAGCGGCAAAACGGTTGTAGGCGATTACTGCGGGAATAGCTGCGAACAGGCCGATGGCGGTGGCGATCAGCGCTTCGGCGATACCCGGGGCCACGGTGGCCAGGGTCGCTTGCTGGGCCTGGGCCAGGCCGCGGAAGGAGTTCATGATCCCCCATACGGTACCGAACAGGCCGATATACGGGCTGACGGAACCTACGGTGGCGAGGAACGGCAGGCTTTGCTCAAGCTTTTCTTCTTCGCGGGAGATGGCGACGCGCATGGCACGGGCCACGCCTTCCATGACCGCTTCCGGGTCAACGCCTGGCTGCTGACGCAGACGGGAGAATTCCTTGAAGCCGGCGCGGAAGATCTGCTCGACGCCCGAATCCGGGTCCGGGTTGCTGCCCGCCTGGCGGTACAGCTTGGACAGGTCGATACCCGACCAGAAGCGCTCTTCGAAGCTCTCCAGGGCACGTCGACCAGCACGCAGCAGGTTGCTGCGCTGAAAAATCATGACCCAAGAGGTAACCGATGCGGCTACCAGGACCAGCATCACCAGTTGAACCACGACACTGGCATTGCTGACCAGGCTCCACATGGAGGAATGGTCGACGACGGTAGGTTCCACGCTAAATCTCCTGCTCTGAATGTTTACCCGCGCCGCTCACGCCGGCAAAGGCCGCGCGTAGAGTTTCGGGAATGGCCCGGGGTTTCAAACTATTGGTGCGAACACAGGCCACCAGGAACTGCCCCTCACAGAGCAGCGTTGCATCCGTAGCCCGCCTGACCTGCTGTTTAAAGCGCAGGCTGGCACGGTTCAATTCGGTTATTTCTGCGCTGACCAGCAGCTCGTCGTCCAGTCGCGCCGGCGCGTGGTAACGCGCCTCGCTGGAATGCACGACAAACAACAGGTCCTCCCCTGCCAGCTGGGATTGGGCAAAGCCCAGCTCCCGTAGCCGCTCGGTTCGAGCCCGCTCCATGAACTTTAGGTAATTGACGTAATAAACGATGCCGCCAGCATCGGTGTCCTCGTAATAAACGCGACAGCGATGTGCGAACGACTGATCCCCGTTTTGCGCGCGCATACTCTAGTGCTTACTCCTCAGGTTGCCAATCCGGCCAGGCAACTGTTTTTCATTCTGTGGCACATTTCTAACGAAAGAATGACGACGCCAGCCACTAGGACAGCACAAACTCCGAATAAATCGAATCGCCAAGCGTTTTTAATCGTCTACTGCATCGAGGAATTCGTCTACTACGGGCATCTCGCCCAATCGTGACGGAATGTTTAACCCAAAGTGCAGATACGCATGCCGGGTGACCACACGCCCCCTTGGCGTGCGCATGATGTAGCCCTGCTGAATCAGATACGGCTCCAGTACATCCTCAATCGTATGCCGCTCTTCGCTGATGGCGGCGGCGAGGCTGTCCACGCCCACCGGGCCGCCGTCGAACTTCTCGATCATGGTCAACAGCAGGCGCCGGTCCTGGTGATCAAAGCCATGCTCATCCACATCCAGCAGGTTCAGCGCCAGGTCTGCCACGGGCTTGGTGATATGCCCCTTGGCCCGCACTTCGGCAAAGTCGCGCACCCGGCGCAGCAGACGGTTGGCAATCCGCGGGGTACCACGGGCGCGGCGGGCGATTTCAAAGGCGCCTTCCGGGTCCAGGGGCAAGCCAAGGATGCTCGCCGAACGGCTGACGATGGTGGCCAGATCCGCCGTGCTATAGAACTCTAGACGTTGAACAATCCCGAAACGGTCTCGCAGCGGGTTGGTCAGCATGCCCGCACGGGTGGTCGCACCCACCAGCGTGAACGGTGGCAGGTCGAGCTTGATCGAGCGCGCCGCCGGGCCTTCACCGATCATGATGTCCAGTTGGAAGTCTTCCATGGCCGGGTACAGTACTTCCTCGACGATGGGCGAAAGCCGGTGGATCTCGTCGATAAACAGTACGTCGTGGGGCTCCAGGTTGGTCAGCAGCGCCGCCAGGTCGCCCGGGCGCTCCAGCACGGGGCCGGAGGTGGACTTGATCGACACGCCCATTTCCTGCGCGATGATGTTGGCCAGGGTGGTCTTGCCGAGCCCGGGCGGGCCGAAGATCAACGTGTGGTCCAGGGACTCGCTGCGCCCGCGCGCGGCCTGGATGAACAGCTCCATCTGCTCGCGCACGGTGGGCTGGCCGATGTATTCGGCAAGGCTCAGGGGGCGAATCGCCCGGTCCTGGATTTCTTCACGATCACGAGGCCCGGTGGCCGCGATCAGACGATCAGCTTCAATCACTTAAATCATTCCCTTCAGGGCGCGGCGGATCATGTCTTCGCTGCTCAGGTTCTTGTCCTTGATGGCTGACACGGCCTTGCTCGCCTCTTGCGGCTTGTAGCCCAGGGAGATCAGCGCGCTGACCGCATCGCTTTCAGCGCTGGCCACCGGCACACCCGGCGCATCAGGCTGGTTGGGCACCAGGGCAAACATGCTCGGCACAACCTCCCAGGCCTTGAAGCGGTCTTTGAGCTCCACCAGCAGGCGCTCGGCGGTTTTCTTGCCAACGCCCGGTACCTTGGTCAGCGCGGACGTGTCCTGGGCCGACACACAGCGCACCAATTCATCCACTTCCAGGCTCGACATCAGCGCCAGCGCCAGCTTCGGCCCCACGCCGTTGAGGCGGATCAGCTCACGGAAAAAATCCCGGTCACGCTTGCCAACGAACCCATAGAGCAATTGCGCGTCTTCGCGCACCACCAGGTGAGTGTGCAGGGTCAGCGGTTCACCGACCGACGGTAAGCGGTAGAGGGTGGTCATGGGCACTTCAAGCTCATAACCCAGCCCGTTTACATCCAGAATCAGGTGCGGTGGCTGTTTCTCAGCCAGGGTGCCGCGCAAGCGTCCAATCACGTTCGAATCCTTAAGAATCGGCTCAAATCAAGGCCTGGCCGGTAATAACGCGGGCATGCCGGCCGACAGCACAGGCCGTTCATGCACCCCACGCAGAATGAATGCGCTGATGCTATCAGAGACGCAGCCGGCCGCCACGACTGCGTGCGGTCCCCAAGCCATGGGGCATCAGGCTGGAACGGGTATGGGCATGGCAAATGGCAATGGCCAGGGCGTCGGAGGCATCGATTTGCGGTTTGGCGGTGAGTTTGAGCATGTGCATGACCATCATCATCACCTGCTCTTTATTGGCAGCACCGGTACCGACCACGGCTTGCTTGACCTGGGTCGCGGTGTATTCAGCGATCTCCATGCCCTCCTCGGCTCCGGCCACAATGGCCGCACCGCGGGCCTGGCCGAGCTTCAGGGCGGAGTCGGCGTTTTTCGCCATGAACACTTTTTCGATGCCCATGGTCACTGGCCCATAGGTCTGGATCACTTCACGCACGCCGCGATACACGATCTGCAAGCGCTCGGCCAACTCGCCGGCGCCGGTACGGATACAGCCCGACGCCACGTACACGCAGCCTCGCGGGGTCTGTTGGACCACGCCAAAGCCGGTGATTCGCGAACCGGGGTCGATACCTAGAATTAGAGTCATAACGCCTGCAGTTGGATAAAAAATTCTTGATATAGCCAAGATCAAAATGTGGGAGCGGGCTTGCTCGCGAAGGCGGTGTATCAGTGATGCATTCGGTGGCTGATCCACCGCATTCGCGAGCAAGCCCGCTCCCACATTTGATTCGGTTCCTGCAGGGCGTCGTGCGGCGTGTCTTAGCCGCGCTTGGTCAGGCCCATCTTCACGCGGCCTTCGGCCGGGGTCATGA
>NZ_JACARS010000051.1:0-87830 GCF_013386485.1 Pseudomonas sp. P7758
CTGTCCGACTACCTGCTCAAGCAGTTCAACCTGAGCGAGACCGAGCTGTACCAGGTCAATGGCCCGGTGAACCTGACGCGCCTGTTCAGCATTACTGGTCTGGACAGCCACCCGGAGCTGCAATACACGCCGTTCACCCCGCAGATCCCGAAACTGCTGCAAAACAGCGAGAACATCTTCAGTGTGGTGAGCAAGCAGGACATTCTGCTGCTGCACCCGTTCGAGTCCTTCACCCCGGTGGTCGACCTGCTGCGCCAGGCCGCCAAGGACCCGCACGTGCTGGCTGTGCGCCAAACCCTGTACCGCTCCGGCGCCAACTCCGAAATCGTCGATGCGCTGGTGGATGCCGCGCGTAACGGCAAGGAAGTGACGGCGGTGATCGAACTGCGGGCGCGGTTCGACGAAGAGTCCAACCTGCAACTGGCCAGCCGTCTGCAAGCCGCCGGTGCGGTGGTGATCTACGGCGTGGTCGGCTTCAAGACCCACGCCAAGATGATGCTGATCCTGCGCCGCGAAGCCGGTGAGATCGTGCGCTACGCCCACTTGGGCACCGGCAACTACCACGCCGGCAACGCCAAGCTCTACACCGACTACAGCCTCCTGACCTCCGACGATGCCTTGTGTGAAGACGTCGGCAAGCTGTTCAGCCAGTTGATCGGCATGGGCAAGACCTTGCGCATGAAGAAACTGCTGCACGCGCCGTTCACCCTGAAGAAGGGCATGCTCGACATGATTGCCCGCGAGACCCAGTTCGCCCTCGAAGGCAAGCCGGCGCACATCATCGCCAAGTTCAACTCGCTGACCGATCCGAAGATCATCCGCGCGCTGTACAAGGCCAGCCAGTCGGGTGTGCGTATCGATTTGGTGGTGCGTGGCATGTGCTGCCTGCGGCCGGGCATCGCCGGGGTATCCCATAACATCCACGTGCGTTCGATCATCGGGCGCTTCCTGGAGCACACGCGGGTGTTCTACTTCCTCAATGGCGGCGAGGAGCAGATGTTCCTCTCCAGTGCCGACTGGATGGAGCGCAACCTCGACAAGCGTGTGGAGACCTGCTTCCCGGTGGAAGGCAAGAAACTGATCATGCGGGTCAAGAAGGAGCTGGAAAGTTATCTCACCGATAACACCCACAGCTGGAGCCTGCAGTCGGACGGGCGCTACGTGCGCAACACCCCGACCGGCAACCAGAACCCGCGCAGCGCCCAGGCGACGTTGCTGGAGAAGCTGGGCAGCCCGATTCTGACGGTGAACTAAAAACCGACGCGGTCAAAAATGTGGGAGCGGGCTTGCTCGCGAAAGCGGTGGATCAGTCGATGAATCTGTTGACTGACACTCCGCCTTCGCGAGCAAGCCCGCTCCCACATTTGTTTTGTGGCGTTGGATTGTTCCCACGCTCTGCGTGGGAATACATCCTGTGACGCTCCGCGTCACTCACTCATATCAGCGCACGTTCAGCGTGAACCCAACCCGCGTCAGCCACTCGGCTTCCTGGGCGAAATCCGCCTGGGTCAGCTGGTTTTCATCCAGCCAGTTCTTCGGGAATACCACGTCCAGACTGTCGGCATTGGCCCGCAGGACCACTTGCGGCATTTCCTGGGTACCACGGATGTGGTGGAACAGGATCGCAAACCGCAGCAGCGCGCACAGGCGAATCAGCTTGATGCCCTCGGCACCGAACTCGGCAAACTTGTCCCGGGGGATGTTGCGGCGGTGGCCGCGTACCAGCAGCGCGAGCATCTGCTGGTCTTCACGGGAGAAACCCGCCAGGTCCGAGTGCTCGATCAGGTAGGCGCCGTGCTTGTGGTAATGGTAGTGGGCGATGTCCAGCCCCACTTCATGGACCTTGGCCGCCCAGCCCAGCAGTTCACGCCACACGCCGTCTTCCAGGTCCCAATCCGCTGCGACCTGGTCGAAAGCATGCAGCGCCTTGCGTTCAACCCGCGCCGCCTGTTCCAGGTCGACGTGGTAACGCTCCATCAACGAGCTGAGGGTGCGCTCACGGACGTCTTCATGATGATGACGGCCCAGCAGGTCGTAGAGCACCCCTTCACGCAGGGCGCCATCGCAGTGGTCCATGCGTTGCAGTTCAAGGGCGTCGAAAATCGCTTCGAGAATCGCCAGGCCCGCCGGGAAAATGGTGCGGCGATCAGGCTTGATGCCTTCGAAGTCGATCTTCTCGGCATCCCCCAGCTTGAACAGCTTGCGCTTGAGCCAGGCCAGGCCTTCGGCGTTGACCTCGCCAGTGCCATGGCCGCCGGCCTTGAGGGCCAGGCCGATGGCGCGGATGGTGCCGGACGAACCGATGGCCTCATCCCAGGTCAGGCGGTGCAGGGCGTGCTCGATGCTCATGATCTCCAGCCGCGCCGCCGTATAAGCCTGGGCGTAGCGGGCCGGGGTGATCTTGCCGTCCTTGAAATAGCGCTGGGTGTAGCTGACGCAGCCCATTTGCAGGCTTTCGCGCAGCAGCGGCTCGAAGCGCTGGCCAATAATGAATTCGGTACTGCCACCGCCGATGTCGGCCACCAGGCGCTTGCCCGGAGTGTCGGCCAGGGTGTGGGACACGCCGAGGTAGATCAGGCGTGCTTCCTCGCGGCCGGAGATGACCTCTACCGGGTGCCCGAGGATCTCCTCGGCGCGGCGGATGAACTCGCCCCGGTTGCGGGCTTCGCGCAGGGCGTTGGTGCCGACGATCCGCACGGCGCCCGGGGGCATGCCGTTGATCAGTTGGGCAAAGCGCTTCAGGCAATCGAGCCCGCGCTGCATGGATTCTTCATTGAGCTGACGCTCGTCGTCGATCCCGGCAGCCAGCTGCACTTTCTCGCCGAGCCGCTCAAGGATGCGGATTTCGCCGTTCTGGGCCTTGGCCACGACCATGTGAAAGCTGTTGGAGCCCAGGTCGATGGCGGCGATCAGGGACAGATTCTTGGCTTGGGATTGCGGCATGGTTAAGGGGTCTCGGTCGATAACCTCGCCATCGTGCCACGATCAACCGCTGACGCCAACGCGTAGTGCTTCCGGAATTCGCTCATCGGTGTCTTGGAGGAAAATCTGCAGGATATGTAGGGCGATTCTTGATGCGCCTGGCGATTGTTCCGTCGGGCAAGTGGAGTAACGGAAATCTCCAGCTTTAATAGGCTTCCTGAATATGCCTACATGGCTGGGTTATTTGTTCCAGTCGATAATTAAGTCAGGACTACTGCAAGGATGATCTAAGGGGACATTGTTTTTTTACCGCTCTGACACTAGTTCAGGCGTCGTCTCATTCTTTCTTCGGGTGTTTACGAGAGAGACTGTCACTTGGCAATTAAGCCGTGGTGTTAACTATTTGTAGTTTGCCTATCAAGGTTGATAGCAGTTGGGCATGGAATAGCCCGGCGAACCACATGCACCTGAGAACTTCAGTGACAGGATGAACATGAACAGAACATTTGGTTTGGCAATAGTGGTCGTTGGCCTGGCGGTAAGCATGGGTGCTCAAGCAAATACAAGTGGTGCCGGGAACCTGAGAGTCACCGGAACCATTAAACCAGCTGCATGCACGGTAAACCTCGGCGCCACAGGCGGCACCGTTGATTACGGTACGATCAATGCGTCGAGCATTCCGCTGACCTCTTTCTATCCTCTGCCGGAAAAGTCGCTGCCGTTAAACGTCAACTGTGGTGCGGCGGCTGCCCAGATGGCACTGTCCGTTACTGACTCACAAACAAACAGTGTCGTAAGGGGGATCCTGGGAACCGGCTTCACCGACAACCACAACTTTGGTCTTGGCGCGGTCGGAACCAGGAATACCGGTGGCTATTCGATCAGGCTCGCCACCTTGACCACTGTCGGCGCTACGCTGTACCCGCTTAGAAGGACAAGCTCCGGCGGTGCCTGGAGCACCAGTGACGGCAAGGTCGAAAAATCTCCTTACCAGCACTCCTGGAGCCGTAATAACAACACAACTCCAGCCGCGGTCTCTTCCGTTACCGGCACTCTCGTAGTCAAGGCTGTGATCAATCGCGGCGATGCACTGGATCTCAGCAGGGATATTCAATTGAATGGAGCTGCTACTTTGGTAGTAACTCGAATCTAACTCTATAAACATGGCCAGCATTTAGCAGGCGGTCGCGCACCGTGGCTTCGTGCTGGCTCTTTATATGCGTATAGGTATTTCGTGATTGTCAACGGTGCGTTATCTGGTTGCGGGTAGAGTTCGATGAGTCGTCTTTTAAATACAGTTAATGCTCTGTTCTGGTGTGCGAATCTTTATTTTTTAGTTTCTGGCAGTGTAAGAGCGGATGGGATGGAGCCGGAAACATCCGTTGTTATTCTTTATGAAGAGAACGGTGAAGCGACGATCAACGTAAAAAATACGGACGCTGGCCCTGCTTTACTTCACACAGTCATTCAAAACGTCCCGGAAGATCCGGAGACACTCTTGATCGTTACGCCTCCTATCGCCCGTGTCGAACCGGGCGAAACACAACTTGTGCGGTTTATCAGTACCTTGAAGCAGCCGCTCAAGACCCAGCGATTGAAGCGTGTCACCTTTGAAGGTATTCCGCAGGCGCGCGCCGAAGGGCGCTCGACCATTGGAGTGACCATTCGACAGGACTTACCGCTGATCCTGCATCCCCAGGGCTTGCCGCGGCATCAGGAGCCATGGAAGTTGCTGAAGTGGAAGCTGCGGGGAAATCGGCTGACGGTTCATAACGACAGTGCCTACGTGGTCCGGATGGGGCTGGAGGTACACCTGCTGCCGTCGAGGCACCCGGCGATATTGCCGCGCACCTATATCCTGCCTGGCGAAATGTTATCGACCCGCATCGAAGAGGCGGTGGCCCAGGTGAGCGGTGTCGAGATTCAACCGGCGACGGTCTACGGGTATTCGGCAACCGCCTACGAAGCCTCCGTTGTTGTCGAGGCGGGTTGAGCGGTCTATGAGAAATGCTACCCATGCAAACGATTGGAGCCTCTCTGTACGACCCATTCGAATCTCGGTTTCCCGGACTTGTATCGGCCTGGCAACGCTGTGGAGCCTTCCCGCCTGCGCGCTGGAGCTCGGATCGGGTTTTGATCTGGCGGTCTTGTCGGCGAACGGGATCGACCCGAAGGTTGCCCATTATTTTCGCAGTGCTGCGCGATTCCGCGAGGGCGTGCACGTGGTGGGGCTGCAGGTCAACGGCACCTCATTGGGCCTGGTGGAGGCACGCTTCGACTACCAGGGGCAGTTGTGTTTTACCCCGGTCCTGCTGGACAAGGCCGGGTTGCGGTTGCCAGCCGCGATTATTCGGCCGGGTATCGCGCCCGATCAGGCGTGTCATGACTTTCTCGGTGCTTACCCCGCGACCATCGTCAAGTTGCGCCCCGGCAGCGATGAGGTATCGCTGGTGGTGCCTACTCAGTCAATGCGCGAGGCCGAATGGGATGTCGGCAGTTTCTCCCAGGGCGGTATGGCAGCCTTGTTCAATTACGATGTGCAGGGATTCGAAGAGCGCTTCAACAGCGGCTCTTCCCGCTCGGTTTCGGCCTACACCGAGGCGGGATTCAATATCGGCAACTGGATCGTCCGAAGCCGCCAATTCTTTGTCTCCGATAACGGCAAGCGCAGCAGCGAGCATGTGAATGCCTACGCCCAACGCGATTTCGCGCCCCTGAAGTCGACCTTCCAGGTCGGGCAGATTTCCAGCAACAACCCGGTGTTCGGTGGGTTACAGCTGTCGGGTTTCCAGCTCTCGCCGGATGGCCAATCGCGCAGTCCGGGTGGCAGCAGCGTGGTGGTCGAAGGTTTGGCCCAGAGCCCATCCCGGGTCGAGGTGCGCCAGGCCGGGGTGTTGATCCATACCACACTGGTACCGGAAGGCCCGTTCACGTTGACCGGATTACCCATACTCAATGGCACCAGCGATCTTGAGGTCAGTGTCATTGGCACTCGTGGTGGCAGGCATGGGTTCACCGTCCCTGCCGCGTCCTTTGCGGGGGCGGTACCGATAGAGCCCGGTTATTACTTCTCCCTGGGCAAGGTGCGCGGGGCAAATCCGGGTGCCGGGGAGCCTCCGGTCGTGGCGATGGGCAGTGGGACCTGGGGATTGGGGCGCAACTCGTCACTGGGATTCGGCCTGTTGAGTACCGACGAATACCAGGCGGCGGGTGGCGTGTGGAGCAGTGTTTTTTTCCAGCACCTTTCGGTTGGCGTGCGCCAGAACCTGTCTCGCGATGGCCGGGACGAAGTTACCGGGGCTCGCAGCTCCGTCACCGTGGGAAGTCCGCTGTTCGCCGGCATTGAAATGACGTCGAGTGCCACTACCCAGACGCGGGATTATCGCGAAGTACTGGAAGTGGGGCAGTCGACGCGGCGTGACCAGCGGGATGCCCGCTTCAAGGACCAATACACGGTAGGTTTGAGTTGGGTCGACCCGTCCCTGGGAGGCTTTTCCGTCAGTTATTCCCGCAGCTCGCAATTTGATGATCGCTCCGCCGAACACGTCTTTGCCTCATGGAACCAGCAGTTCAATGGCACCCAGGTGGCTTTGATTGCGGATTCCCGGGTGGGCGGCTCTCGACCGCGCAAGGTCAAGAACACCGTTCGAGACGAGCGCAGCGATGTGTCGGATAAGGGGCTTTCGCTTCGGTTGCAGGTCACCGTGCCGTTCGGTGGGGATCGCCGCGTCACCTCGTATGCCAGTCGGCGGGGCGACAGGTTCGATCTTGGGACCGCCTTCAGCGATCGGGTCAACGACTATGTGAACTATGAAGTGGGGGTTGCGCGTGAGCAGGCGAGCCGTACACAGGCTGTTCACGCCCGCGTGAATGCCATGCCGCGTTACACCCAGATAGGGTTGGGTGTGCGACATGATTCATTGAGCACCGGGTATACCGGCCAATTGCAGGGCGGCGTGGTGGTCCACGACAGAGGCATGACGTTCTCGCCCTATGCCGTCCAGGACACCTTTGGAATTGTCTCGGTGGGTAATGTCGGGGCAGCCAAGGTTTCGACGCCGCAGGGGCCGGTCTGGACTGACTACCGCGGGCAGGCGGTGATCGCCAGCCTGCCTGCCTACCGCAGCAGCAATGTCGAGGTGCAAACCCAATCCCTGCCCAAGCGCATCGACCTGAAAAACGGCACCAAGGTCCTTGCGGCCGGACGCGGTTCTTTCAACACGATCGATTTCGAAGTAGTGAAAGTGCGCCGTGTATTGCTTGAGGTCCGTGACGCGCAGGGCCAACCCTTGCCCCAGGGAGCCTCGGTTTTCGACAGCAACAATGCTTTCCTGACCAGCGTCGTGGGCGAGGGCATGGTCTTCCTTAACAGCCTGGATGAGTCGCGAGCGCTGAACATCTCCTTGCCAGATTCAAGCACCTGCTTGTTGCAACTGAACCTTGAGCCAGAATCCAATGACGACAAATTCTATGAAACAGGTTCGGCGCTCTGCCGTACCCTCTGAGCCGGTGGGGCCTTTTGACGGTGGACGCCTGCGTCATGGGCTTATCCTTTACCTGCTGCTGTTTGTCGTGGTGTTGGCCAATGAGGCGCGGGCAGATAACTGCCAGGTGTCCTTGAGCCAGCCCCGGGTTGATTACGGTCTGGTTCGCCAGGCCGAGCGGGGCGACCCACAGATCGCGCTGGGCAAGCGCACGCTTCGCCTGAACATGGCCTGTGAGGCGCCTGTATCCATGGCGCTGCGCTTTACGGGCGTACCCGCAGGCCTGGAGGGCTTTCGGTTTGGGCGACAGGGGCATTTCACCCTGAGCCTGCAGTCCGCTCAAATCGATGGAAAATCCGTTGAGCTGGTAATGTCGCACCTGTCTGAAGAGCCGGCGACCGGACGATTGCTGCCGGGCCATAGGCTTGTTGCACACGTAGCGGGTATGCCGGTGCATGGGCGCCGCTTCACCGCCCTGGTCAACGTCGAGACCTTCCTGCCTGCGGCTTTGCTGGCCGTCAGGGATGAAACGACATTTGAGGGGCAGGGCGGTTTTGAGTGGGCGCCCGGGGCCTGATGCCTCAGTCCGTGCGCTCCACCGAACCGATGAAGTTGGCCAGCTCGGCGGTCTGCGGATTGGCAAACAGGATTTTCGGGTCGCCCACTTCATGCACCTTGCCCTGGTGCATGAACACCAGCTTGTCACCCACTTCCCGGGCAAAACGCATCTCATGGGTGACCATGATCAGTGTCATGCCATCCTTGGCCAGTTGGCGCACTACGCTGAGCACTTCGTTGACCAGCTCCGGGTCCAGGGCCGAGGTGATTTCATCGCACAGCAGCACTTTGGGCGACATCGCCAGAGCCCGGGCGATTGCTACCCGCTGCTGCTGGCCGCCGGACAAACGATCGGGGAACGCGTCGAACTTCTCCCCCAGCCCAACGCGCTCAAGCATCTGTCGCGCCAATTGTGCGGCCTTGGCTTTCGGCACTTTCTGCACCACTTGCGGCGCAAGCATGACGTTTTCGCCCACCGTCAGGTGTGGGAACAGGTTGAACTGCTGGAACACCATGCCGACTTTCTGCCGCAGGGTGCGCAGGTCGGCGCGGGCGGCGTCGAGGTATTCGCCGTCGACTTCGATCACGCCGTCGTTGATCGACTCCAGGCCATTGAGGGTGCGCAGCAGGGTGGATTTGCCCGAGCCGCTACGACCGATGATTGCCACCACCTGGCCTTCTTCGACACTCAGGTCGATGCCCTTGAGGACGTGGTGATCGCCGTAATACTTATGCAGGGCGGAAATTCTAAGCAGAGGCATGCAGTCTCCTTTCCAGGTAGCGCGCACTGAGGGACAAGGGGTAGCAGAGCAGGAAGTAACCCAGCGCCACCAGGCCATAGACCATGAAGGGTTCGAAGGTAGCGTTGGCGAGCATGCCGCCGGTCTTGGTCAGCTCGGTGAAGCCGATGATCGAGGTCACGGCGGTGCCCTTGACCACTTGCACCGAGAAACCCACGGTTGGCGCCACGGCAATGCGCAGGGCCTGGGGCAGGATCACGTAGCGCAATTGCTCCAGCGGGTTCAGGGCCAGGCTCGCGGACGCCTCCCATTGGCCGTGGGCGATGGAGTCGACGCAGCCACGCCAGATTTCGGCCAGGTAGGCGCTGGTGAACAGGGTCAAGGCAATCGCCGCCGCCAGCCAGGGCGAAATGTCCACGCCGAGCAAGGCGATGCCGAAGAACACCAGGAACAGTTGCATCAACAGCGGCGTGCCCTGGAACAGCTCGATATAGGTGCGGGCGACATTGCGCGGGAACGCCTTGGTGCTGATGCGCATAGTCATCACCAGCAAGCCGATCACGCCGCCGCCGATAAACGCCACCAGCGACAGCAGCAAGGTCCACTGCAAACCGGTGAGCAGGTTGCGCACGATGTCCCAGAACGAAAAATCACTCATCGGGCGTTCCTCATGACATAGCGCCGGCCGATCCAGTTCAGCAATTGGCGGATCATCAGCGCCATGCACAGGTAGACCAGGGTCGTCAGCGCATAGGTTTCAAAGGCGCGGAAGTTGCGCGACTGGATAAAGTTGGCGGCAAAGCTCAGTTCCTCGGTGGCGATCTGCGAGCAGACCGCCGAGCCGAGCATCACGATGATGATCTGGCTGCTCAGGGCCGGCCAGACCTTGCCCAGCGCGGGCAGCAACACCACATGGCGGAACGCCTCGAAACGTGTCATCGCCAGCGCGGCCGCCGCTTCCAGTTGCCCGCGGGGGATCGCCTGGATCCCGGCGCGGATGATCTCGGTGGAGTACGCCCCCAGGTTGATCACCATCGCCAGCACTGCCGCCTGCCATTCGGTGATTTTCAGGCCGAGGGACGGCAGGCCGAAGAAGATGAAAAACAACTGCACCAGGAACGGCGTGTTGCGGATCAACTCGACGTACACGCCGAAGATCCAACTGAACGGCTGAATCTTCCACGCCCGCACCACGGCGCCGACGATTCCCAGCGCCACGCCCAGTACTGCACCGATGGCGGTCAGTTCAAGTGTGAACAGCGCGCCGCGCAGCAGCAGATCGGTATTGGCCAGGACCGGCACAAAGTCGAATTGATAGGCCATAGGCTAACCCTCGTTACCGCGCTCAGAGATCAGCCGGCAGCGGCTCTTTGAGCCACTGCAATGCATTCTTTTCCAGGCTGCCGTCGGCCTTGGCCGCGACCAGGATCTGGTTCACCTTGTCCAGCAGCGCCGGCTCGTTCTTGTTCACGCCCACGTACACCGGCGAGTCCTTGAGCTTCACTTTCAGTGCCGGCACGCGCTTGGGGTTGCGTTCGCTGATGGCCACCATCACCACGTTGCCGCTGGCGATCAGGTCCACCTGGCCGGCGAGGTAGGCGGCGATGGTCGAGTTGTTGTCTTCAAAGCGCTTGATCGTCGCCTCTTTAGGCGCCACGGCGGTCAGCTCGATGTCTTCGATGGCGCCACGGGTCACGCTGATGGTTTTGCCCTTGAGGTCGTCAACGGTGCTGATCGGCGCATCGGGAGGGCCGAATACGGCGAGGTAGAAGGGCGCGTAGGCCTTGGAGAAGTCGATGACCTTCTCGCGCTCGGCGTTCTTGCCCAGGCTGGAAATCACCAGGTCGACCTTGCCGGTGGTGAGGAACGGGATGCGGTTGGTGCTGTTGACTGGGGTCAGTTCAAGCTTGACCTTGAGCTGGTCGGCCAAAAGCTTTGCGGTGTCGATGTCCAGGCCGCGGGGCTTCATGTCCGGGCCGACCGAGCCGAACGGCGGGAAATCCTGGGGCACGGCCACCTTGAGGGTGCCACGGGCGACGATATCGTCCAGACCGTTGGCCTGGGCGGGCGCCTGGCTCAGCATCAGGCTGGCAAACAGGGCAGTGAGCAGGGCGCTGCAACGCTTGGTCATGGCGACTCTCCGAAAAGGACGAAAGGATTTTCCGGTTTTTGCCAGTGCACAGCCCATGCCAGCACCGCCGTATTTCGCGCCAGAGCCGGTGGCTGTTGAGTCTTGGCGGTCTTACTGGTCTGAACAGTTAATGGGTTTTCTGCACCCTTTTCGAGCGCCGTCAAAACCGCGCGAGCCCCTTTGGGGCGTGGCTTGCCGGGCGCTGCGAATAGCTTTACAACTAGTCGCTCAGTTGACTGGAAACCTGAGTTTCTTATGAATTCCATCGCCCAAGCCGTACCGGAAGTGGCGCTACAGGCCATCCGCAAATTGATCGCTGACGAGGGCTTCGGGCCGGGTGATGCGTTGCCCTCCCAGCGCGACCTGGCGCTGCAATTGGGCGTGAGCCGGGCCTCTTTGCGTGAAGCCTTGTCGTCCCTCAGTGCCTTGGGCGTGGTAAGTGTGCAGCCGGGCAAGGGCGTGTTCGTGCAAGCGGCCGAAGAGCTGCCGGGGTTGGCCTGGCCGTTTACGGCACAGGCGACGCCGCTGGATATCTTTCAACTGCGCTACGCCCTGGAAGGTTTTGCGGCGGGGCTGGCGGCGGTGACGCTGACCACCGGGGAGTTGGACATCCTGGAAGATAACGTCGAGGCGATGCGCAAGGAGCTGAAGGCCGGTGATTTCGAGGCAGCCGCCCGGCTGGACTTCGAATTCCACCGGCGCATCCTGCTGGCCAGCGGCAATCAGGCGATGGTGAGCATCCTCAGCGCCAGTGCCGAGGTGTTCCTGGAGAGCCAGAAACTACCGTTCATCCGGCCGGAGCGGGCCATGGAGACCTGGCAGGAGCACCGCAAGGTCCTCCGTGCCCTGGCCCGACGCGCCAGCGGGGCGGCGCAGAAAAGCATGCAGGAACATGTGCGTAACGCGGCGTTGCGTACAGGGATTGCCTTCATCACTCCCGTAACCCCATGAGTTGGGCTATACCCAAACTCATGCGCCATCATAGGAAGAGTCAATCAGCTGCAGCTTCCTGAACGCGGGAAGGGCGGCTATGATGGGCAACGTTTTTTTTGCTTACAACCCGGAGACATCCATGAGCAACGATCTTATCAAGCACGTCACCGACGCGACCTTCGAGGCCGAAGTACTGAAGGCCCAGGGCCCGGTGCTGGTTGACTACTGGGCTGAGTGGTGCGGTCCTTGCAAAATGATCGCTCCGGTCCTGGACGACATTGCCACCACTTACGAAGGCAAGTTGACCATTGCCAAGCTGAACATCGATGACAACCAGGAAACTCCGGCCAAGCACGGCGTGCGTGGTATCCCGACCCTGATGCTGTTCAAGAACGGCAACGTCGAGGCCACCAAGGTCGGCGCGCTGTCGAAGTCCCAGCTGCAAGCTTTCCTCGACGCCAATATCTAAGCGTCCTCAAAAAGCCCCGCAATTTGCGGGGCTTTTTCGTGAAACAGGGCTAGACGCTCTGAAACTCAGGTGGTACATTCGGCCCCGCACTGGTTTCTCCACTGCCCCCTGCAAGCCGTCGCCGACGCTCTCCTTTTCGATTAGTACGCGATCCTGTCGCCTTCTCTGCGGCGCGGCCTCATTAAGCCAAAAGCTTAATTTCCCCCCCTCCATAAATGATTACGTCATTCCTATATGAATCTGACTGAACTCAAGCAAAAGCCGATTACCGAACTGCTCGAATTGGCCGAACAGATGGGCATAGAAAATATGGCCCGTTCGCGCAAGCAGGACGTGATTTTCTCCCTGCTGAAAAAGCACGCGAAAAGCGGCGAGGAAATCTCCGGTGATGGCGTGCTGGAGATTCTCCAGGACGGCTTCGGCTTCCTCCGCTCTGCAGACGCTTCCTATCTCGCCGGCCCAGACGATATCTACGTCTCGCCGAGCCAGATCCGTCGCTTCAACTTGCGCACCGGTGACACCATCGTTGGCAAGATCCGCCCTCCAAAGGAAGGCGAGCGTTATTTCGCCCTGCTCAAGGTCGACACGATCAACTACGATCGTCCCGAGAACGCGAAAAACAAGATTCTCTTCGAGAACCTGACGCCGCTGTTCCCGACCGTGCGCATGAAGATGGAAGCCGGCAACGGTTCCACCGAAGACTTGACCGGTCGTGTCATCGACCTGTGTGCCCCGATCGGCAAAGGCCAGCGCGGCCTGATCGTGGCCCCGCCGAAAGCCGGCAAGACCATCATGCTGCAGAACATCGCAGCGAACATCGCCCGTAATAACCCTGAAGTTCACCTGATCGTGTTGCTGATCGATGAGCGTCCGGAAGAAGTAACCGAAATGCAGCGCACCGTGCGCGGCGAAGTGGTTGCCTCGACGTTCGATGAGCCGCCAACCCGCCACGTGCAGGTTGCCGAAATGGTGATCGAGAAGGCCAAGCGCCTGGTCGAACACAAGAAAGACGTGGTGATCCTGCTCGACTCCATCACCCGTCTGGCCCGTGCCTACAACACCGTGATCCCAAGCTCCGGCAAGGTGCTTACCGGTGGTGTCGATGCCCACGCCCTGGAGAAACCGAAACGTTTCTTCGGCGCTGCGCGGAACATCGAAGAAGGCGGCTCGCTGACCATCATCGCCACCGCACTGGTTGAAACCGGTTCGAAGATGGATGAAGTGATCTACGAAGAGTTCAAAGGTACCGGCAACATGGAACTGCCTTTGGACCGTCGTATCGCCGAGAAGCGGGTGTTCCC
This sequence comes from Pseudomonas sp. P7758, assembly GCF_013386485.1. Taxonomy (NCBI): domain Bacteria; kingdom Pseudomonadati; phylum Pseudomonadota; class Gammaproteobacteria; order Pseudomonadales; family Pseudomonadaceae; genus Pseudomonas; species Pseudomonas sp. P7758. The sequence goes on from NZ_JACARS010000051.1 coordinate 13,539, forward strand.
GGCCATCAACATCAACCGTTCCGGCACGCGCCGCGAAGAGTTGCTGACCGCCGATGACGAACTGCAGCGCATGTGGATCCTGCGCAAGCTGCTGCACCCGATGGACGAAGTTGCGGCCATCGAGTTCCTGATCGACAAGCTGAAAACCACCAAGACCAACGACGAGTTCTTCCTGTCGATGAAGCGCAAGTAACACGACGCTTCGGTCAAAAAGGATGGCGCCCCATGGGGCGCCATTTTTTTTGTTTCTGGAAAAGGAGTTTTGGCTTTAGTGTGTGTCTGTTTAGAAACAAATTCGCGTGTGTGACTACACTCGCTGTCCATCCGATCAGGCAAATTACAAGATTTTATGACCATTCTCGCTTATCGCAGGGACATTGACGGCCTGCGTGCCATAGCTGTGCTCGCTGTTGTGCTGTTTCATTTTGGTGTACCGGGCTTTACCGGCGGCTTTGTCGGCGTCGACGTGTTTTTCGTGATCTCCGGCTACTTGATCACCTCGATCATCTGGCGCGAGCGTGAGGCCGGCCGTTTCAGTTTTGTCAGCTTCTGGGCCAGGCGAGCGCGGCGTATCCTGCCGGCACTGTTCGTGATGATGCTCGGCGCGCTGGTGGTGGGCTGGTTCCTGCTGGCGCCAAAGGATTACAGCGAGTTGGGGCGCTCGATACATAACCAGGTGGTGTTTATCTCCAACCTGTTTTTCATGCGTCAGGACGGTTACTTTGATGTGGCCTCCGATATCAAACCATTGCTGCATACCTGGTCATTGTCGGTTGAAGAACAGTTCTACATCCTCTTCCCACTCCTGCTGACACTGCTGTCGAGCCGGCTCAAATATTGGCGCACGGCGCTGTTCGTGTTGTTGCTGGTGTCATTCGGGATGAGTACATGGGCGGTGGCCCACGCTCCGGAACGAGCCTTTTTCCTGCTGCAGATGCGTGCCTGGGAGCTGTTGGCGGGTGCAATGCTGGCGGTAATGCCGGTACGCGAGTACCGCGCCAGCCCGGCGTTGGCGCAGGCCGTCAGCCTGGCCGGCCTCGGCCTGATCCTGCTGGCGGTCTTCGCGTATGACCCGAGCACGCCGTTTCCCGGCGCCGCAGCGCTGTTGCCGGTGGTGGGCGTGGTCTGCCTGATTTGGGCCAACGGCCAGCAAACTACCCTGATGAGCAAGCTGCTGGGTAGCCGCTTGCTGGTGGGGATTGGCCTGATCTCCTACTCCTGGTACCTGTGGCACTGGCCGGTGTACGTGTTTGGCAAGTACGCCAGTGTCGACGGGCTGGGTCCGTGGGAGCTTGGTGCACTGTTTGTGTTGAGCCTGGTGCTGGGTTATGCGTCCTGGCGGTTTGTCGAGGCGCCGTTCCGTGAACGTCGGCTGTTGGCAGGGCGCAAGCAAATCCTGGTGGCGGCGGGTATCGCGCTGCTTGGGGTGGGACTGCTCGGCAAAGGCCTGGTCTTGACGAAGGGGTTGCCTTGGCGCCTGTCGCCCGAGGCGCTGCAATTTGCCCAGGCGCGCGAGTGGAGCCCGGACCTTATGGCCTGCCTGGTGGATGGTGGGAAAAATCGCCACCATGGATTTTGTCATTTCGGGCCTCAGTCCGCGCCGACGCGCGCGCTGGTCTGGGGCGATAGCCATGCCACGGCGCTGGTTCCGGCGTTGCGAGACGGCGCCAGCAAGTACGGTGTCAGCGTCACGCAGGCAGGTTATGCCGGTTGCCTGCCGTTTAATCGCAAGGAAAGCGTTCCGGGCTGCCTGGCCTTTAACCAGCAGGTCACGCAGTTGCTCGGCAAGGAAACCTTTAGCGACGTGGTGCTGGTGGCGCGCTGGAGCCTGTATGTCTATGGGCAGCGCGATGGTGATACCGAGGCTTCGTTGCTGGACCCGGCGACCGGAACCTATGACCGCGCCTTCGCCGAGCGGCGCTTCGCTGAAAGTCTGGGCGCCCTTGTGCAGCAATTGCGCGCCAGCGGTCATCGGGTGTGGCTGGTCAAGGAAGTCCCCCTGCAGGAATTCAGTCCGCCTTACCGCCTGAGTCGCCTGGCGATGCTCGGCCGGCCCACCGACAAAGAAGGCATGCCCCTGGATGAGCACCTCCAGCGCCAGGCCTATATCAGCAGCGTATTCGAGCGCATGGCGGCGGCTGATCCCGGGGTAAAGGTAATGGATCCGGCGCCCAAGTTATGCAGTGCGAATGACTGGTGCCGGGTGGAACTGGACGGTCAGTCGCTGTACACCGACGACAATCACCTCTCGGCGGTTGGTTCGCGGTATGTCGAGGCGTTTCTTGAACCCTTGTTCAAAGCCTTGCGCGATGAAACCCAGGCATCGGCTCTTTGAGTCTGTGTCGTCGGCAATGCTGCTCAATAAGCTGCCAGCGACCGTAAGAGCAGGTAGGATGTACGCCTATTTTACGGGTGGCATGGTTAATGAAATTCAAGGATCTTCGGGATTTCGTGCAGCAACTTGAGCAGCGCGGAGAGTTGAAACGTATCCAGGTGCCGATTTCCCCGGTCCTGGAGATGACTGAGATTTGCGACCGCACCTTGCGCAACAAGGGCCCGGCGCTGCTGTTCGAAAACCCGGTGGGCTTTGATATCCCGGTGCTCGGCAACCTGTTCGGCACCCCCGACCGCGTGGCGTTTGGCATGGGCGCCGAGTCGGTCAGCGAACTGCGCGAGATCGGCAAGCTGCTGGCCTTCCTCAAGGAGCCCGAGCCACCCAAGGGGCTCAAGGACGCCTGGTCGAAGCTGCCCATCTTCCGCAAGATCATCGCCATGGCCCCCAAGGTCGTGAAAGACGCGGTTTGCCAGGAAGTGGTGATCGAAGGCGAGGATGTCGACCTCGGCATGCTCCCCGTGCAGACCTGCTGGCCTGGCGATGTCGGCCCGCTGATCACCTGGGGCCTGACCGTCACCAAGGGCCCGAACAAGGACCGCCAGAACCTCGGCATCTACCGTCAGCAAGTGATCGGCCGCAACAAGGTCATCATGCGCTGGCTGAGCCACCGTGGCGGCGCCCTGGATTTCCGTGAGTGGTGCGAAAAGCACCCCGGCCAGCCATTCCCTGTTTCCGTGGCCCTGGGCGCCGACCCGGCGACCATCCTCGGCGCCGTCACGCCGGTGCCCGACAGCCTGTCCGAGTACGCTTTCGCGGGCCTGTTGCGCGGCAATCGCACTGAGCTGGTGAAATGCCGCGGTAACGACCTGCAAGTGCCGGCCACCGCCGAAATCATCCTCGAAGGCGTGATTCACCCGGGCGAGATGGCCGATGAAGGCCCCTACGGCGACCACACCGGCTACTACAACGAAGTCGACAGCTTCCCGGTGTTCACCGTCGAGCGCATCACCCACCGGATCAAGCCGATCTACCACAGCACCTACACCGGCCGCCCGCCGGATGAGCCGGCGATCCTCGGCGTGGCGTTGAACGAAGTGTTTGTGCCGATCCTGCAAAAGCAGTTTCCGGAAATCACTGACTTCTACCTGCCGCCCGAAGGCTGCTCGTATCGCATGGCCATCGTGACGATGAAGAAGTCGTACCCCGGCCACGCCAAGCGGGTAATGCTGGGTGTGTGGTCGTTTTTGCGACAGTTCATGTACACCAAGTTCGTTATTGTCACCGACGACGACATCAACGCCCGGGACTGGAACGACGTGATCTGGGCCATCACCACGCGTATGGACCCCAAGCGCGACACGGTGATGATCGACAACACGCCGATCGACTACCTCGACTTTGCTTCCCCGGTATCGGGCCTCGGCTCGAAAATGGGCCTGGACGCCACCCATAAATGGCCGGGTGAAACCACCCGCGAATGGGGCCGCGTGATCGTCAAGGACGAAGCGGTCACTGCCCGTGTCGATGCGCTCTGGAAAGAATTAGGAATAGATTGATGCGTGTAACCCTGCAGCCTTCCGGTGCGGTACTTGAACTGACGCCCGGCGAGCGGATCCTCGAGGGCGCGCGCCGCCTGGGCTACGATTGCCCCCAGGCCTGCCGCAATGGCGTGTGCCACGTGTGCGCGGCGCTGCTGGTGGAAGGCCGGGTGCAGCAAGCCGGTGAGGTGCGTGACCATGGCGAGTTCTATACCTGCATTGCCGAACCGCTGGAAGATTGCATTGTGTTGTGGGATGGCGTGCTGGCGCCGGGAGAATTGCCGGTGCGCAAACTGTCTTGCCAACTGAGTGAATGCGTCGAGGTGGGCGGTGACGTATGGCGCGTGCGCCTGCGGGCTCCGGCCGGCAAGGCGGTGCGCTACCACGCCGGGCAATACCTGATGATCGAGCGGGAAAACGGCGAGAAGTCGGCATTCTCCCTGGCCTCGGCGCCCCACGCCGGGCGCGAGCTGGAATTGCACGTGCTGGCCCGGGAAGACAGCGCCCGCAGCCTGCTGGAGCAGTTGCAGCGCAACCAGATGGCCCGCATCGAAATGCCGTTTGGCGACACCCACCTGGCGGAACTGCCCGACGGGCCGCTGGTGCTGATCGCCGCCGGCACCGGCATGGCCCAGATGCATAGCCTGATCGAACACTGTCGCGCCAGTGGCTTCAAGCACCCGGTGCATCTGTATTGGGGGGTACGTCGACCGGAAGACTTCTACGATATCGAGCACTGGGACCAGTGGCTGCAACTGCCCAACCTGTTCCTGCACAAAGTGGTCAGCGACCTGTGTGGCTGGGAAGGGCGCTGCGGGCTGTTGCATGAAGCGGTGTGCGAAGACATCAGCGACCTCAAGGCCGTGCATGTCTACGCCAGCGGTTCACCGGCGATGATCTACGGCACTCTGGATGCGCTGGTCGAGGCCGGCATGGATGCGCACCAGATGCGTGCTGACGTATTTGCCTACGCACCCCGCCCGTAACGTGTGGCGAGGGAGCTTGCTCCCGCTGGGCTGCGCAGCGGCCCCGAAACAGTCGCTGGGTTCTATCTTTAAGATCGCATGAACTTCAGGGCCGCTTCGCGACCCAGCGGGAGCAAGCTCCCTCGCCACAGAAGCCCTTCAGTGGCTTGATCAGAAACGAACGCCCGTGGTCACCATCGCCGCATTGAACCCGAGCAACACCAGCTCGGCGGCGACCGGCCCGTAGTGGGTGCCCACCGAGGGGATGATCACCGGCGCTACCCCCAGTCCATTCAGCGGAATCTTGTCGCGGTACTTGCCGCGATAGCCCTGGATCACACCCCCTGTCAGCTTCAAGTACACCGGGTAATCGGGCATGTCATAGCGTTTGCCGGCATAGGCGTAGTACGAACGCTGGCTGAACGAGTTGCGAAACGTCGCCCCGCCATACACCAGGCCTGACGCTTCATTGCGCTCCAGGCCGATCAGGTCCTGGTTGTTGTTGTGGTCCTTGTCCGGCGCAAAATGCCGGGTGTAGACGCTCGTCTGGGCATACCAGAAGCCTTTTTCGTCCTGGGTCGGCACTTCCGCCGCCAGGGCGGTGGTGGCCTGTGCCAGGAACAACAGGCTGGGCAGTCGGTATTTCATGGAGTGACCTCGGTAGTCGATTCGGTTGGCGGCCAGGTGGGTCGTGACAGGCGCCTATTTTGAAGGCTCAGCGTGCCCCCAGGCTGAACCTGCGCTGAAACTACAGGGATTGAGGCAGCCAATCCTGATGAGCGGAGCGGCCTGGGCTTATGCATTCGCTTATTCTTTAAAGGTATTTAATTTGTTACATAAATATCATTAAGCTATATGCCAACGGACTACCGACTTTCTGCCAATAACCAATAAATGACCGCCACCGTCCGCCACACGGATCGATCGTACGAGCTCAGAGCATTGACGTTCTGGCTTTTGATTCCAAGGGGAGCGGTATGGGGAGCAACAAGCAGCACCTGCTGTACACGGCGATTTTGTCGGCTAATTTGCTGACCGCTGTGGGATTCAGTCCAGTGGCATCCGCCGAAACGGCCACTGCCGATGTACCCAAACTCGATACAGTCATTGTCACCGGCACCCGCGCCCAAGAGCGCACCGCCAGTGCCTCGTTGTCACCTATCGATGTGATTTCCGGCGACACCTTGCGCAGCACCGGCTCTGATGAGTTGGGCGCGGTGTTGGCCCGATTGATTCCTTCCATCAACTTTCCACGCCCGAGCCTGGTAGACGGTGCCGAACTGGTGCGCCCGGCGCAGCTGCGTGGCCTGTCACCGGACCAGGTGTTGGTGCTGGTCAACGGCAAGCGTCGCCACACCAGTGCCTTCGTCAATCTCGGCGGTGCGGTTGGGCGTGGCTCGGCGCCGGCGGATTTGAATGCGATCCCGTTGTCGGCGGTCGACCATATCGAGGTGCTGCGTGACGGCGCATCGGCCCGCTACGGCTCCGATGCGATTGCCGGGGTGATCAACGTGATCCTCAAGCATGACGACCACGGCGGCTCGATCACCAGCAAGTTTGGTGAGTACAAGAAGGGCGACGGTATCCAGCGCAACCTCAGCGGCAACACCGGTGTGGCACTGGGCGATAACGGGTTTATCAACATCTCTGCCGAAGGTGCCGACAACGATTACACCAACCGCGCCGGCAAGGACCTGCGTCCGGGCAGCGTTGGTTCGACGACCTACGGCCAGCGGGTGTTCCGCCAGGGCGAGCCGGCCACTGACCAGGGCAAGCTGTTTCTCAACTCGGAATATTCCTTCAGCGATGCGGCCGAGTTCTATGCGTTTGGCGGCTACAGCAAGACCCGCGGCGAGACGGCGGCGTTCTACCGGGCCAGCAACGCGAGCAACAACATTCCTGCACTCAACCCCAATGGTTACCTGCCGTTGATTCGCGGTGACGTGGAAGACACGTCCCTGGCGGTCGGCCTGCGCGGCTTGTTGGCCTATGACTGGCACTACGATGTGTCGGTCAACTACGGCAAGAACCAGTACCAGATCGGTACCGAAACCATCAACACCTCGCTGGGCCTGGCCACGCCGCGCAAGTTCGACAATGGCACGTTGGTCAATGACCAGAAGCAACTCAGCCTGGACCTGTCGCGGGAATTCAGCCTGGGCTGGTTGCCGTATCCAGTGTCGGTGGCGTTTGGCGGCGAATACCTGGACCAGGGTTACCAGATCAAGTCGGGCGACCCGGCGTCCTACTACCAGACCGGCAGCTCGGGCCTGGGCGGCTTCCGTGATTCCGACGCCGGCACCAGCACGCGCCACAACTGGGCGCAGTACCTGGACCTGGAAACCAACTTCACCGAAAAACTCAGTGCCTCCGCCGCCGTGCGTCACGAGGACTACAGTGATTTTGGCTCCAACGTCAGCGGCTCGCTCTCGGCGCGCTACGACTTCACCCCGCAAGTGGCCTTGCGCGGCAGTGTATCCAACGGTTTCCGTGCGCCGTCCCTGGCCCAGCAAAACTTCGCCTACACCTCGTCGCAACTGATCGGCAACACCATCCAGGAAGCCGGCACCTTCCCGGCCAACAGCCAGGTGGCGCGCCTGCTCGGCGCTGAAGACCTGAAAGCCGAGAAGTCCCGCAACTACAGTCTCGGCCTGGTGCTGGAGCCGACCGACAACCTGACCGTGACCGCCGATGTCTACCGTATCGACATCAGCGACCGCATCAGCCTGTCCTCCAACCTGGACCTGAGCAAGAACCCGGCTGCGCTCGCGTATCTGCAGGCCAATGGCGTCGGCAACATCAACTACACCACCGTGCGCTACTTCACCAACGCCACCGACACCACCACCAATGGCGTCGACCTGGTGGCCAACTATCGCTACCAACTGGACAACGGTGTGCGCTGGAACAGCACCGTGGGCTACAACTACAACCACACCAAGGTCACCGACGTAAAAGCCAACCCGTCCGTACTGGATAGCCTGGGCGCGAGCCTGGTTCGGGTGGACCGTCGCGAGCGCATCGGCCTGCTGGGCGATACCACGCCACAGCACAAGCTGAGCCTGGGCAACGACCTGAGTTTCGGCAACTGGGCGCTGCACAGTAATTTGGTGCGCTATGGTTCATTCACCAGCTACCAGGCCGACCCGACCAACGACCAGCGCTTCAAGGCCGCCTGGCTGTTGGATCTGTCAGCCGACTACAAGCTGAAAAACTGGACCTTCACCGTTGGCGGCGACAACGTCACCGACAAATACCCGGAAAAACTCAATGCCTACGCCAGCAGTGGTGGCAATTTGGCCTATAGCACTTTTTCGCCATACGGTTACAGCGGCGCGTTCTATTACGGTAAAGTTGCTTACAACTGGTAACAGCTTCTCGTAACAACAAAGGAGACCTAAGCGATCTGCCATGACCGCCATTGAATCTGATCTTTTGCAATTGGCTTACCCTCCGCGGCTCGATCTGGGGCCGCAGCTCACTCACGAACAGTTGATGAGCTCGATGCAAGCCACCATGGCGCTGCACAAGGGTGGGCCGGTCTGGCTATTCGCTTACGGTTCGCTGATCTGGCGGCCTGAATGTTCGTCGACACAGCGGATGCGGGCGCGGGTCCACGGTTATCACCGGGGCTTGTACCTGTGGTCTCATGAGCACCGGGGCACGCCGGAAATACCGGGGTTGGTGTTTGGCCTGGATCGCGGCGGCTCGTGCAGCGGGTTTGCCTACCGCTTGCCGGAAGATCAACTGGAGGCCTCGCTGTATGCCCTGTGGCAGCGCGAGATGCCGTATCCCTCGTACCGGCCGCACTGGCTCAGCTGTCGTCTGGAAGATGGCAGCCAGGTGCAGGCATTGGGATTTGTCCTGGAACGGCACCTGCCCAGTTATGCCGGCAATTTGCCCGACATCGTGCTGAATCACGTGTTGCAAAGCGCTTGCGGGCGTTACGGCACTACGCGCGATTATGTCGAGCAGACCGTCAACGCCCTGCGTAGCCACGCCATGCCAGACAAGAATCTGGAGGCGCGGCTCAAGCGGTGTTCCAAAGGCTGTTCCGACGATTAACGTGCGGCACTGACGCTATTGGTGTGCCACAAGGTGGGGATCAGGAACGCGATGGCCAGCAGGCACGCGCCGATCAGCAATACGAAACCACCGTCCCAGCCGAAATGGTCAACGGTGTAGCCCATGGCCGCACTCGCTGCCACTGAACCACCCAGGTAACCGAACAAGCCCGTAAAGCCCGCTGCGGTACCGGCGGCTTTCTTCGGTGCCAGTTCCAGCGCCTGCAGGCCGATCAGCATCACCGGACCGTAGATCAGGAAGCCGATGGAGAACAGCGCGATCATGTCGATCATCGGGTTGCCCGGCGGGTTGAGCCAGTAAACCAGGGTCGCCACGGTGACCAGGCCCATGAACACAATGCCGGTCAGGCCACGGTTGCCACGGAAGATCTTGTCCGACATCCAGCCGCACAGCAGCGTGCCCGGAATGCCCGCCCACTCGTAGAAGAAGTACGCCCACGAGGTTTTATCCACGTCGAAGTGCTTGGCTTCCTTGAGGTACGTCGGTGCCCAGTCCAGCACGCCGTAGCGCAGCAGGTAGACGAAGACGTTGGCGAAGGCGATGTACCAGAGCATTTTGTTGCGCAGCACGTACTTGACGAAGATTTCCTTGGCGCTGAATTCGTCCTCGTGGCTGGCGTCGTAGCCTTCCGGGTAATCGTTCTTGTATTGCTCGATGGGCGGCAGGCCTACCGATTGCGGGGTGTCGCGCATGGTGATGAAGGCAAATGCCGCCACCAGCAGGGCCACGGTAGCCGGGACGTAGAACGCCGCGTGCCAGTCGTTGAACCAGGCCATGCCCAGCAGGAACAGCGGGCCGATCAAGCCGCCGCCGACGTTATGCGCCACGTTCCATACGGAAACCACACCGCCGCGTTCCTTCTGCGACCACCAGTGCACCATGGTCCGCCCACTTGGCGGCCAGCCCATGCCCTGGGCCCAGCCGTTGATGAACAGCAGAATGAACATCATGGTCACGCTGGAGGTAGCCCAAGGTGCGAAACCGAAAATGAACATCACCCCGGCGGACACCAACAGGCCGAAGGGCAGGAAGTAGCGCGGGTTGGAGCGGTCGGACACCAGGCCCATGAGGAACTTGGACAGGCCGTAGGCAATTGCGATCGCCGACATTGCCAGGCCCAGCTGGCCACGGGTGTAACCCTCGTCGATCAGGTACGGCATGGCCAGGGAGAAGTTCTTGCGCAGCAGGTAGTACCCGGCGTAACCGAAGAAAATACCGGCGAAGATCTGCCAGCGCAGGCGTCGGTACGTGCTGTCTATTTTTTCTTCAGGCAGGGGCGCCTGATGTGCGGCAGGACGGAAGAAAGCAAACATTCAAGAGCTCCAGATTTCTTGTTTTGACTGCGGATGCGAATGTTACAGTTTCGTTACCGAAAATAGCACCGCCTCTTATCTGCGGGCATAGGAATTGAGTGCAATTGCATGTTCTTTTACGAACATGTCGCTTAGAGGCAAGTGTGGGACGTTTTCAGGAGGGAATGCCAAGAAGCTGTGGTGAGGGAGCAAACTCCCTTACCACAGGCAGTGATTCGGTTCAGTTGCCGTTGGCGGCTGCGATATCACCTGGAAGCAGGTGTTCCTGGATCTTCTGGCTGCGGGATTCCACCAGTTGACCCTGGTCGTCGAAGCGCAACACGATCAGCCAGTCATACACATTTTCCGGCCATTTCTTCATGCCGGTCAGCGCCGCGCCGTCACCGCCGAAGGCCTCGATCAACTTGTCGATATGCCCGTGATGCCAGGCGATCAACACGGTCTGCGCCTGGTTGGACTTGCGCAGGGACTTCACCAGCTTGCCGACTTGATCGTCTGAGTAGGGTGTTTCAAGCGGGAGCTGCAGGCGCTGGGCCAGGGGTGTCAGGGTCAGGCGCGGGCGAGAGCTTTCCTTGCTGTCGCTGGTAGCGATCAGCCGCTGGGGCACCACGGAGATGCCGTTCAACAGCAGCGGGTCGAAATAGCTGGCGTAGGCCGCCGCCCGCTGTTCGCCCTTGGGGCTCAGCAACGGACCTTCATCGGGTTTTTCCGCATGGCGCACGATCAGCACCGTCACGTTGTTCAGCCCGCGTACATCCTTGCCCTCTTTATGGGCAAAGGCGTGAGCCGACACCATCATCAACAACCCCAGAAACAGCGCGCGCAGCGGTGTGACCATTATTCATTCCTGCCAGTGAGTGAGTGCCTCGGCCGATCATGGGCCCAGGCACTCCGCGGACAAAATGAAACAATAGTCAGCGTAGCTGCACCACGACCTTGCCCACAGCCTTGCGCTGGCCGAGGTCGTTGATCGCCTGCGCCGCCTGCTCCAGCGGGTATACCTGGGACACCAGCGGCTTCAACTTGCCCTCGGCGAACCAGCCGAACAGTTGCTGGAAGTTGGCGGCATTGTCCTGCGGCTGGCGCTGGGCGAACGACCCCCAGAACACCCCGACCACCGCCGCGCCCTTGAGCAGCGCCAGGTTCACCGGCAGCTCGGGAATGCGCCCGCTGGCAAAGCCCACCACCAGCAGCCGGCCATTCCAGGCGATGCCGCGAATGGCCTGGTCAAACAGGTCGCCGCCCACCGGGTCGTAGATCACATCCACGCCGTTGCCGCCGGTAAGGCGTTTGATCTCGTCCTTGAGGCTGGCTTCGCTGTAGTTGATCAACTCATCGGCACCGGCAGCCTTGGCCACCGCCAGCTTGTCGGCGCTGCTGGCCGCGGCGATCACTCGGGCGCCCATGGCCTTGCCGATTTCCACCGCAGCCAGGCCGACGCCGCCGGAGGCACCGAGCACCAGCAGGGTTTCCCCGGGTTGCAGGTTGGCCCGTTGCCTCAGGGCGTGCATCGACGTGCCGTAGGTCATGCTGAAGGCGGCGGCGGTGTTGAAGTCCATGCTCGGCGGGATCGGCAGCACGTTGTAGCCCGGCACCGCGACCTGCTCGGCGAAGCTGCCCCAGCCGGTCAGGGCCATCACCCGGTCACCGACCTTCAGGTGGCTGACGTTCTCACCGACTTGGCTGATCACGCCTGCCGCTTCACCGCCCGGCGAAAACGGGAAGGGCGGCTTGAACTGGTACTTGCCCTCGATGATCAGGGTGTCCGGGAAATTGACCCCGGCCGCATGCACGTCCAACAGGATTTCGTTCTTCTTGATCGCCGGGCTTTCGACGTCTTCCAGCACCAGGGTTTCGGCGGGGCCGAAGGCTTTGCACAGCACAGCTTTCATCGGACTATTCCTTTTGGCGTGTTGGCCGATAAGTGTAGGTGGGCAGGGCGACGGGTCAACGAGCATGCCCCGGCCTGATAAGTCGCCATAAGCTTGTGCTCAGGGCTGCTAGCGTTATGCTACTGGGCAACCGAATTGAGGAATGAACTGTGAAAGCGTGGATCCTGTTGATGCTGGCCCTGACACTGCCGACGGCAGCCCTGGCCGAAGAAGCCAAAGAAGGCGAAGCGCCGAAGGTCAGCTATATCAGCCTGAGCCCGCCGTTTGTCGGTAACTACGGCCTGGATGGCACCGCGAAGCTGCGGGTGTTCAAGGCGGATATCGCCCTGCGGGTCACCGGTCCCGAGGCAGCCGCTGCCGTGAAAGCCAACGACGCGCTGATTCGCAACCAGTTGGTGGCGCTGTTTACCCAGCAGACCAACGACACCATGAGCAGCGTTGATGGGAAGGAAAAACTGCGCCAGGAAGCCCTGAAGCAGACCCAGCAAGTGATGAACGACGAAACCGGCAAGCCGCAGGTTGAGGATCTGTTGTTCAACAACCTGATCATCCAGTAAGCCGGTCGCTTCGCGCCCTTCGCGAGCAAGCCCGCTCCCACATTTAACCGCATTCTCATGTTAGAACTCGGTCAAGTGTGGGAGCGGGCTTGCTCGCGAAGAGGCCCTGACAGACACCTCAGGAAGCCAGGCTCTTCCTGAATCGCGCCAACGCCACCGCAAAGAACAGCAACCCAATCCCCGCCAGCGCCAGCAAGTCCGGCCACACCACATTCACACCCGCATCCCGGAACAGAATCGCCGCACTCAGGCTCACAAAGTGCGTCGACGGCGAGCCCTGCATCACCCATTGCAACCACTGCGGCATGCTGTCCAGCGGCGTGCTGCCGCCGGACAACAGCAGCATCGGGATAATCACCGGGATCGCCAGCAGGCCAAACTGCGGCGTCGAGCGGGCGAGGGTGGCGAGGAAGATGCCGAGGGCAGTACTGGCAAACAGGTACAGCGCCGTCACCAGCAAAAACAAAGTCAGCGACCCGGCCAGCGGCACGCCGAGCAAGCCTTTCACCACCACTTCCAGCGACAGCCAGGTGCACAGCACCACCACCAGCATGTTGCTCCAGATTTTCGCCAGCATGATTTCCAGCGCCGTCAGTGGCAGCACCAGCAGATGGTCGAGGGTGCCGTGTTCGCGCTCACGCAGCAGCGCGGTGCCGGTCAGCACGATGGCGAGAATGGTGATGTTGTTGACGATCTGGATCACCGCCAGAAACCAGCCACCTTCCAGGTTGGTATTGAACAGCGCCCGGGTGGTCAGCAGCGCCGGCGCCTTTTGGGCGGCATCGGCCTGGTTGCCATAGGTCAGCAATTCCCGCTGGAAAATCCGTCCGATATACCCGGCACCCATGAATGCCTGGCTCATGGCCGTGGCATCGACGTTGACCTGCACCCCCGGCTGGCGCCCGGCCAACAGGTCGGCCTGGAAATTCGCCGGCACGTTGATCACGAAGGTGTACTGGCCGCTGTCCATCACCTTGTCCAGTTGGTCGTACGGCAACGGCACCGCCGCCTGGAATTCCGGCGGTTGCAGCGCTTCGGCCAGTTGCCGGGAAAGCGCGCTGTGGTCTTCATCCACAAAGGCCACGCTGGCGTTGTGCACGCCGATCACCGAGCCGGCGGCGGGCATATAGATGGCGACGGTAAAGGCGTAGAACAGGAACAGCAGCAACACGCTGTCGTGGCGCAGGCTGGTCAGTTCCTTGATGCCGAGGCGCAGGATATGGGCGAACTTGTGCATCTCAGGCCTCCTGCTTCTTGAGCATGATCAGGCTAAGCCCGGTGAACCCCAGGAAAAACCCGAACAGCGCCAGGCACTGTGGCCATAGCTGACGCAGGTCCAGGGCCTTGGTAAAGGTGCCCACCGCAATGTCGAGGAAGTAGCCCGCCGGAAACAACATGCCCATCAACGCGGCGGCGCCTTCCAGGGACGAGCGCGGCACGATCAGCCCGGAGAACTGGATGGTCGGCAGGCTGGTGATGATCATGGTGCCGAGGATCGCTGCGATCTGGGTGCGGGTGAACGCGGAAATCAGCAGGCCCATGCTAGTGGTGGCCAGCACATACAGCAGGCCGCCGAAAGCCAGGGTCACGCCGCTGCCCTTGAACGGCACGCCGAACAGCCAGCGGTTCATCGCCACCAGCAGGCCCAGGTTGATCAGGCTCACGGCCAGGTACGGCGCCTGCTTGCCTAACAGGAATTCCAGGCGGGTCAGGGGGGTGGCGTAGAAGTTGGTGATGGAGCCCAGTTCCTTCTCGCGCACGATCCCCAGGGCCGTGAGCATTGCCGGGATGAAGGCGAGGATCAGCGCCATCACGCCGGGGCCGATAGCGTTCACGCTGACCACGTCCTGGTTGTAGCGAAAGCGGGTTTCCAGTTTGGCGGCGGCTTGCTGATTCAATGGTGTGCTGTTCAGTTCGGCCAGTTGTTGGAGGTTGGCCTGGTGCACGGCCTCGACATAATTGCGGCTGGTTTCCGCACGGAACGGCATGCCGCCATCGAGCCAGGCGGCCACGGCGGGTTGGCGGCCGGCGTAGAGATCGCGGCCGAACCCTGGCGGAATCTCCAGCGCCAGTTTGATTTCCGAGCGCTGCAGGCGTTTGTGCAGTTCGTTGGAGTCAGTGATCGGCGACTGTTCGGCGAAATAGCGCGAACTGCGAAAGGCCTCCAGATAGGCGCGGCTTTGCGGCGTCTGGTCCTGGTCGTAGACGGCGAAGGCGAGCTTCTCCACGTCCAGGGAAATGCCGTAGCCGAAGATCACCATCATGAAAATCGCCCCCAACAGGGCGAAGGCCATGCGCACTTTGTCCCTCAGCAGTTCCTTGCCTTCGCGGCTGGCGACGGCCAACAGGCGGGCGACGCTGAACCCGCGTTTGCTGACGGGTGGGGCCATGGGTTCGCTGACGGTTTCGGAGGGCGCGGTGGCCGCTTCGGGCGCGCCTTGGGCCTGTTCCAGGCAGGTGACGAACGCTGCTTCCAGGGTTTCGCCGTGGAACTGCTGTTGCAGCGCGTCCGGCGTGTCGCAGGCCAGCACCCTGCCCGCGTGCATCAGCGAGATGCGGTCGCAGCGCTGGGCTTCGTTCATGAAGTGGGTGGACAGGAAGATCGTCACGCCCTGTTCCCGGGACAGTTCGATCAGCAGCCGCCAGAAGTCATCCCGCGCGGCCGGGTCGACGCCCGAGGTCGGCTCATCGAGGATCAGCACTTCCGGGCGGTGCAGCACCGCCACCGCCAGGGACAAGCGCTGGCGCAGGCCCAGCGGCAACTCGCCGGACGGCTGCTCGGCAACGTCGCTCAGGTCAAAACGCTTGATCAACTCGTCGATGCGCTGGCCGCTCTCGGCCTTGGGCAGGTCGAACAACTGCGCATGCAGCACCAGGTTCTGGCGCACGCTGAGTTCGCCGTACAGCGAGAAGCTTTGCGACATGAAACCCACGCGCTTGCGGGTGGCCAGGTCCTTGGCGTTGACCGGGTTGCCCAGCAGCGTGGCGGTGCCCTCGGTGGCGGGCATCAACCCGGTGAGGACTTTCATGGTGGTGGTCTTGCCGCAGCCGTTGGAGCCGAGGAAACCAAAGATCTCGCCCCGGCCAATCGCGAAGCTGACCTTGTTGACTGCTGTGAAGTCGCCGAATCGCAGGGTCAGGTCGTGGGCTTCGATGGCGATGTCGGTGTTGTCGCTTTGCCGGGGCGGAATCACCAGGGGTTCATTGTTATGGGCACTGTCGCCCTGGAAATGGGTGAAGGCTTCGTCCAGTTTGCCGCTGGGCGTCGCGGCGGCCAGTTCGCTGCTCAGGCCGTCGGCGATCAGCTTGCCGCGGTCGAGCATCAGGCAATGCTCGAACTGCTCGGCTTCTTCCATGTAGGCGGTGGCCACCAGCAGTGTGAGCTGCGGGCGTTCGCCGCGTACGGTTTCCACCAGTTCCCAGAAGCGCCGACGGGACAATGGGTCGACCCCGGTGGTGGGTTCGTCGAGGATCAACAGGTCCGGGTCGTGGATCAGCGCACAGCACAGGCCGAGCTTCTGCTTCATGCCGCCGGAGAGCTTGCCGGCGGGGCGCTCGGCGAAGCGTGCGAGGTCGGTGGCCAGCAGCAGGTTGTGCATGCGCTGGTCGCAATCGGCTTTTGACAGGCCGAACAGCGTGGCAAAGAACCGGATGTTTTCGCTGATGGACAGCTCGGGGTAGAGGTTACCGCCCAGGCCTTGAGGCATGAAGGCGATGCGCGGGTACAGGCTGTTGCGGTGGCGGCGGTCTTCGATGGAGCCGCCGAGTACTTGCAGTTCGCCTTGTTGAAGCTTTTTGACCCCGGCGATCAAGCCCAGCAGGCTCGACTTGCCGGCGCCGTCCGGGCCGATCAGGCCGCAGCGTGTGCCGGCAGGCAGGCTGAAGGCGATGTCGATCAGCGCCTGTTGCTTGCCGTAGCGATGGTTGATCCCCGTGGCGTGCAGCGCCAGGCCGCTCATTGCAGGTTGGCCGGCCAGTCCAGGTCAGCGGTGCGCACATAGCCGGCGCCGGGCATGCCCGGTTTGGCTTGGGGCACGGCGCTTGGTTGGGTCAGCCGCAGCTTGACCCGGAACACCAGCTTCTGGCGTTCGTCGCGGGTTTCCACTTCCTTGGGGGTGAACTGCGACTTGGCGGCGACGAAGCTGATTTTCGCCGGCAGCGGTTGCTTCGGCAGGGCGTCGAGGACGATCCGCGCTTCGCTGCCCACGGTCAAAGCGCCTGTGACTGAAGCGGGCAGATACAGGTTCATGTATTGGTCGTTGGGGTCGATCAGCAGTAACACGCGACCACCCGCGCCGAGCACTTCGCCGGGTTCGGCCAGGCGTAGCTGGATGATGCCGTCGATAGGCGCCCGCAGGCTGCTGTCTTCGATTTCACTGGTGAGCTGGGCGACCTGAGCCTGGGCGGCGCCGATGGCGGCCTTTACCGAATTGACCTGGGCCTGGGCGGCGACCACGGCAGCGTTGCCGGTGTTTTGCCGGGCCTGCTGCTGGTCGATCAGTTGGCCGCTGGCGAAGCCGCGCTTGTACAGCTCCTGGGTGCGCTTGAGTTCCTGGCTGGCCAGCAGTTGTTCGCTCCGGCGCAGTTGCACATTGGCTTCGGCAGCAGCGAAATTCTCCCTGGCCCGCAGCACTTCAGCTTCGGCCTGGGCGCGCTGGGCTTCCAGGGTGCGGGTGTCCATGCGCGCCAGCAGTTGGCCCTTGAGCACCTTGTCGCCTTCGTCCACCCGCACTTCGGCGAGGCGCCCGGGGATCTTGGCGGCGATCTGCACTTCAGTCGATTCCAGCCGGCCATTGCCCATGCTCAAGCCTTCGGGCAGGCGGTCCTGGGTGGATTGCCAATAGCCGAAGCCGCCGGCGGCCAGCAGCAAGACAATCAATGGAATGGCGAAAAGATGGGAGGTACGGTGGTTCGTCGACATGGGTGCATCCTGCGGCGTTAGCGTCCTAGTTTGACCGATCCTGCCCGGAGGCCCTTGATGCGGGTCAAATGAAGCGCCAGCCTAACCCGGTTGGCGCGCAGATGCATGCGCCATGGGCGTGACCGCAGGGTTCTGCTGTTTCAGCGCAGGCCGAGTACGGCGGCCCATTGCTCGGCGGTGACCGGCATCACCGAAAGGCGGCTGCCTTTTTGCACCAGGGGCAACTCGGCGAGGGCAGTTTGCTGTTTCAGATAGCCTAGCCCCAGGACCTTCGCAAAGGTCTCGACGTGGGCAACATTGATCGCGCTCCACGGATTTTTTTCAGGGCTGGCCTTGGCGTCGAAATAATGACTGTCGGGCTCCAGCGCGGTCGGGTCCGGGTAGGCTGCCTCGACGATTTTACCGATGCCGGCAATCCCCGGTTCCGGGCAGCTGGAGTGGTAGAAGAAGAACTGGTCACCCACCGCCATCGCCCGCAGGAAGTTCCGCGCCTGGTAGTTGCGCACCCCGTCCCACCGGGCCTCGCCGAGCTTTTCCAGGCCCTTGATGGACAGTTCATCGGGCTCGGATTTCATCAGCCAATAGGCCATGTTTTCGCTCCTCAAAAGTCGATTGGGAAAGTTGTCCTGCAATTTTATGACAAACCGACAGTCGGTTGGCGTCAAGGTTTGCGTGTTGGTTCACGTTAACGCAGAATGCCGGGGTTTTGAGCTTGACGCAGCTGGCACGGACTACTAATGGAACGTTGCTGTCATCGTGTGCAAGATGCCTGAAGGGGGGCAATCGATGAAACGCAAACCGGATTTACTATGGATTTTGGTTATTTTGTTCGGCCTGGGCGTTGTGACCACCGGCTATGCGCAGAGCTTGTGGTCGAACAAGACTGACGCGCCGATTGAACTCGCACAGCAACAGCCGCAACCGTTCAAACGCTGACCCGTCTTCAAGGCGCTGCTGATTCCAGTAGCGTCTCTGCTATATACCAATCCTTATCGGTGACTGTGCCCTCAAGCGGTACATCCCAGCTTGCCTGTGCCAATCGTTCGACCTTCTGGCATTCATGGGCCAGGCCCAACAGCGTCGGCTTGCGCCAGGATTTCCGGCGGGCCATGTAGGCCAGGCTGCGGTCATAAAACCCGCCGCCCATGCCCAACCGTCCGCCCACATCATCAAAGCCAACCAGTGGCAGCAGCACCAGGTCCAGCGCCCAGACCTTGCGTTGCCGGCTGGCATTTACCTGGGGCTCGAGGATGCGAAAACGGTTGGGCCTCAGCTTTTCGCCGGGGCGCACTCGCTGGAATACCATCTTGGTTCGCGGCCATGCACTGAGCACCGGCAGGTACGTCGCCTTGCCCCGGCGCTGTGCAGCGCGCAGCAGCAGGCGCGGGTCGATTTCACCGTCCGTCGGTAGATATAAGGATAGGTGTTTGGCCCGGCGAAACAGCGGGTGCTGTGCCAGTTGCCGATACAGGCCCAGGGCGGCCTGGCGTTGCTCGCTTGGCGTCAGGGCGCGGCGGGCTTTGCGCAGCATGCGTCGAAGTTGCGGGCGGGAAAGCGGCGCAGGTTCGGTCATGGTTTTCGGCTCATAAAACAATGCCAGTCCTGGGACTGGCATTGGATTTGGGAATCAGGCTCCCCGACAGAACCGCTGTCGACTTAGCCCTTGAACCCGAAAGTTCAAGGTGGAAGAAACAGTAGGCTTTAAGGCTTTCCGTCTAGCGGACATGCACACCAGCCCAACGTGTAACTTCCAGGGTAGTGCGAATCGGCTCAGGGACATCGCCGACTGGCAAGCACGCCAGGGAGTGGGGCGAGTATACCCGAAACCGACGCCGCAATCAGCCCTTGGGTGGCTCTGGATCGGTAGAAAGTACCAGATCGACCCGCTCCAGCAGGTCGCGCACCTGCTCGCGCGTCGAGCCGCTGGCCTGCACGTCAGGCCGTTCCTGCTTATGCAGCAGATCGTGGGTAATGTTCAGGGCGGCCATCACGGCGATGCGATCGGCGCCGATGACTTTGCCGCTGCTGCGGATTTCGCGCATCTTGCCGTCCAGGTAGCGGGCAGCGCTCACCAGGTTGCTGCGTTCTTCCTGGGGGCAGATGATCGAATATTCTTTGTCGAGAATCTGCACGGTGACGCTATTGCTTGAACTCATGAGTCTTGCTCCAGGGCCTTCAGGCGCGAAATCATCGATTCGACCTTACGCCGGGCGATTTCGTTTTTTTCAATGAGGTGAGCGCGTTCCTCGCGCCAGGTCTTTTCCTGAGCTAATAGGAGTCCGTTTTGGCTCTTAAGTTGCTCGACCCGGTTAATTAGCAGCTCGAGTCTGGCCATCAGCGCTTGCAGGTCGGTGTCTTCCATTGGGTTCCACTGGATTTTGTCTGATGAATGGCAACTGCTGGATAAACGATCTGACGCCCTCGATAGTCTTGGTACGTCTGCCGATGCTAGGATACAGCGCTTCATTCTAGACATTGCGCCGTCTGGCGCCTAGCTCACCATGCCCATTCAGAACTCCCCGTACGATGCTTTTTCCAAACTGCTGAGTTCCAGCGGTCATCCTTGCTCGCCTGCCGAACTGCACGGCGTGCTGCTGGGCCGCAGCTGCACCGGTGTCGGCTTTGATGCCGACAACTGGCTGGCCGACGTCGCCGAGCTGCTGGAAACCGAGCCTACCGAAAACGTGCGCAATGCGCTCATCGGCCTGCAAGAGATGGTTAAAGGCGAGCTGACCGGTGATGACGTCACCGTCGTCTTGCTGCTGCCTACCGATGACGCGCCGCTCACCGAGCGCGCCGCCGCGTTGGGCCAATGGTGCCAAGGCTTCCTCCACGGTTTCGGCGTGAACGCCGGCGGCCTCGACCTGAGCACCGATGCCCAGGAAGTGCTGCAGGACCTGGCCGCCATCTCTCAGGTGCAAGACGCCCTGGAAGAGTCCGAAGACGGCGAAAGCGACTACATGGAAGTCATGGAATACCTGCGCGTCGCGCCGCTGCTGCTGTTCACCGAGACCCGTAAATCGGCTGAGCCCGCTGCACCCAAGCCGTCGCTGCACTAAGAAAGGAAGCCCATCTGCCCATGATCCATATCCCCAAAGCGGAATACACCCGGCGCCGCAAGGCGCTCATGGCGCAGATGGAACCCAACAGCATCGCCATCCTGCCGGCGGCCGCGGTAGCCATCCGCAACCGTGACGTCGAGCACGTCTACCGCCAGGACAGCGACTTCCAGTACCTGAGCGGCTTCCCCGAACCGGAGGCGGTGATCGTGCTGATGCCCGGCCGCCAGCACGGCGAGTACGTGCTGTTCTGCCGCGAACGCAATGCCGAGCGCGAACTGTGGGACGGCCTGCGAGCGGGCACCGAAGGCGCGATTCGCGATTTTGGCGCGGATGACGCCTTCCCGATTACCGATATCGACGACATCCTGCCCGGCCTGATCGAAGGCCGCGACCGGGTGTATTCGGCCATGGGCAGCAATGCCGAATTCGACCGGCACCTGATGGAGTGGATCAACGTGATCCGCTCTAAAGCGCACCTCGGCGCCCAGCCACCGAACGAATTTGTTGCCCTGGATCATCTGCTTCATGACATGCGCCTGTATAAATCGGCGGCAGAAGTGAAGGTGATGCGCGAGGCGGCGCGGATTTCCTGCGCGGCCCATGTACGGGCGATGCAGGCCAGCCGCGCCGGGTTGCATGAGTTCAGCCTGGAAGCGGAGCTCGACTACGAGTTTCGCAAGGGCGGGGCGAAGATGCCGGCCTATGGTTCCATCGTCGCCTCGGGGCGCAACAGCTGCATCCTGCATTACCAGCAGAATGACGCGGTGCTCAAGGACGGCGACCTGGTGCTGATCGACGCCGGTTGCGAGATCGACTGCTACGCCAGCGACATCACCCGCACCTGGCCGGTGAGCGGCAAGTTTTCCGCCGAGCAGAAGGCGATTTATGAAATCGTGCTGGCTTCCCAGGAGGCCGCCTTTGCTGAAATCGCCCCGAACAAGCATTGGAACCAGGCCCACGAGGCGACGGTGCAAGTGATCACTGCCGGGCTGGTGAAGCTGGGATTGTTGCAGGGTGATGTCGACGAACTGATCGCCAGTGAAGCCTATAAAGCCTTCTACATGCACCGCGCCGGCCACTGGCTGGGGATGGATGTGCACGATGTCGGCGAATACAAGGTCGGCGGCGAGTGGCGGGTGCTGGAAGTCGGCATGGCACTGACCGTGGAGCCGGGGATTTACATCTCGCCGGACAACCAGAACGTGGCGAAGAAATGGCGTGGCATTGGCGTACGCATCGAGGACGACGTGGTGGTGACCAAGCAAGGCTGTGAAATTCTGACCGGTGGCGTGCCCAAGTCCGTCGCCGAGATCGAAGCATTGATGGCGAGCGCCCGATGAGCCGGGTCAACCTGGCGATTATCGGCGGCGGCCTGGTGGGTGCCAGCCTCGCATTGGCCTTGCAGGCCGGGGCCAAGGCCCGGGGCTGGAAGATCGTGCTGATCGAGCCGTTTGCCCCCGGCGACAGCTACCAGCCGAGCTATGACGCGCGTTCTTCAGCGCTGTCCTTTGGCGCGCGGCAGATCTATCAACGGTTGGGCGTATGGCAGGAAATCTCTCGCCGCGCCGAGCCGATCAAACAGATTCATGTGTCGGACCGTGGCCGCTTCTCTACTGCGCGCCTGTCGGCCATGGAAGAGGGCGTGCCGGCGCTTGGCTACGTGGTGGAAAACGCCTGGCTCGGCCAATGCCTGTGGCAAGGGCTGGACAAGGACGTGGTCAGTTGGCGTTGCCCGGCGGAAGTTACGCGCATGGAGCCGCTTGCCGATGGCTACCGCCTGACCCTCAATGACGAAACCGTGCTGGAGTGCGACCTCGCGGTGCTGGCCGATGGCGGTCGCTCAGGTTTGCGCGAGCAACTGGGCATCGGCGTTAAAAAGCGGCCTTACAACCAGAGCGCGCTGATCGCCAACATCACCCCAAGCGAGGCCCACAACGGCGAGGCGTTCGAGCGGTTCACCGACGAAGGCCCGATGGCCTTGCTGCCGTTGCCGGACAACCGCTGCGCGCTGGTCTGGACCCGCATCGGCATGGACGCCAAGCGCCTGGCCGAGCTGGACGAACGCAGCTTCCTGAGTGAACTGCAGGGCGTGTTCGGCTACCGCCTGGGCACCCTCAAGCAAGTCGGTGCGCGCCACCTGTACCCGCTGACGCTCGTGGAAGCGGAAGAACAAGTGCGCTCTCATCTGGCCGTACTTGGCAATGCCGCCCACAGCCTGCACCCGATTGCCGGTCAGGGCTTCAACCTGTCCCTGCGGGATGCCTACGCGTTGGCCGAGGCGCTGCTGGCCGGGCCGGCGATTCCGGGCGACCTGGCGACACTGCAGGCGTACCGCGAGCGTCAGCGCATGGACCAGAAGCTCACCGTCGGCTTCTCCGATCAGGTCACCCGCCTGTTTGGCAGTGCGCAACCGTTGGTCGCGCTGGGCCGCAACATGGGCTTGCTGGGCCTCGACTTGCTGCCGCCGGCCAAGCGCTGGTTCGCGCGCCAGGCCATGGGCCTGGGTACCCGTCCCGATGCGTGAGTGGCTGACCCGACGCCTGGGCAAGGCGCGGCTGTTGCGCTGGATCATGACCCTGTACCCGCCGTACCTCGGGGCCGGAGTTCGGGTGTTGCACATCGGCAGCGATTTCCGCGAGGTCAAGGTGCGCATGGGCCTGGGCTGGTACAACCGCAACTACGTCGGCACGCAGTTTGGCGGCAGCCTGTATTCGATGGTCGACCCGTTCTACATGCTGATGCTGATGGAGAACCTGGGCCGCGACTACATTGTCTGGGACAAGGCTGCCGCTATCGACTTTATCTCGCCGGGCAAAGGCCCGGTGTTCGCCGAATTTTCCATCGACCAAGCGTTGCTGGACGAGATTCGCCAGCACACCGCCAGCGGCGACAAGTATTTACCGCAGCTCAAGGTACAGATTCATGACGGCTCCGGCACCCTGGTGGCGCGGGTCGACAAAACCCTTTACGTGCGGCGCAAGCTGCAATCGAGACAGGCTTAAAGCATGGACATGCGCGCAGATGTGCTGATTGTCGGGGCCGGAATGGTCGGAAGCGCCCTGGCGCTGGCGTTGCAGGGCAGTGGCCTGCAGGTGCTGCTGCTCGACGGCAGCCCCCTGAGTGTCAAGCCGTTCGACCCTCATGCTGCGTTCGAACCGCGGGTGAGCGCCTTGTCGGCCGCCAGCCAGCGCATCCTCGAGCGCCTTGGCGTGTGGGACGGGATTGTCGAGCGACGTGCCAGCCCGTACGGCGAGATGCAGGTGTGGGACGGCAGCGGCACCGGGCAGATCCACTTCTCGGCGGCCAGCGTGCATGCCGAGGTGCTGGGGCATATCGTCGAAAACCGTGTGGTCCAGGACGCCTTGCTCGACCGCCTGCACGACTGCGACCTCGGCCTGCTGGCCAATGCGCGCCTGGAACAGATGCGCCGCTCCGGCGATGACTGGCTGCTGACCCTCGCCGATGGCCGCACCTTGCGCGCGCCACTGGTGGTCGCGGCGGACGGTGCCAACTCGGCAGTACGTCGCCTGACCGGCACCGCTACCCGTGAGTGGGATTATTTGCACAACGCCATCGTCACCAGTGTGCGCAGCAGCCAGGTGCATCAAAAGACGGCCTGGCAGCGTTTTACCGACAATGGCCCGCTGGCGTTCCTGCCGCTGGTGCGGGACGGGCAGGAAGACTGGTGTTCGATCGTCTGGTCGACCACCCCGAGTGAGTCCGAGCGCTTGATGGCGCTGGACGATGAAAGCTTCTGCCGTGAACTGGAAAATGCCTTCGAAGGCCGCCTGGGCAGCGTGATAAGCGCCGATCCACGGCTGTGCGTGCCGTTGCGTCAGCGCCACGCCAAACGTTACGTGGCCGAAGGCCTGGCATTGATTGGCGACGCGGCCCACGTCATTCATCCGCTGGCGGGGCAGGGCGTGAACCTGGGCTTCCTCGATGCGGCGGTGCTCGCCGAGGTGCTGCTGGCGGCCAACGAGCGCGGCGAGCGCCTGGCGGATGTGAAGGTGCTCAGCCGTTACGAGCGTCGGCGCATGCCCCACAACCTGGCGCTGATGGCGGCGATGGAAGGCTTTGAGCGGTTGTTCCAGGCCGATCAACTGCCGTTGCGCTGGCTGCGTAATGCAGGGCTGAAGGTGGTTGAGCAGATGCCGGAGGCCAAGGCGTTGTTTGTGCGTCAGGCATTGGGTTTGACCGGGGATTTGCCGGAGCTGGCCAAGGCCTGAGTACGCTGTGCAACATCTGGTAACGGCTCCGTTGAGCGTTACCAAATGTGAGTCCTTATCATTTGCGCTCTTTTTGCAAATGAGAGACCGCACCCATGCTGGCACCCAAGCGCCTCCTGACTGCCCTGGCACTCACTCTTATCGGCAGCACCACCGTGCAGGCGGCCGATGAGGTCGTGGTCTACTCCTCGCGCATCGACGAACTGATCAAGCCGGTGTTCGACGCCTACACCAAGAAGACCGGCGTGCAGGTGAAGTTCATCACCGACAAGGAAGCGCCGCTGATGCAGCGCATCAAGGCCGAAGGTGAAAACGCCACCGCCGACCTGCTGCTCACCGTCGACGCCGGCAACCTCTGGCAGGCCGAGCAGATGGGCATCCTGCAGCCGTTCACCTCTGCGGTGATCGACAAGAATATTCCCCTTCAATACCGTTCTTCGGCCCATGCCTGGACTGGCCTGAGCCTGCGAGCGCGGACCATCGCCTACTCCACCGATCGCGTGAAACCGGGCGACCTGACCACCTACGAAGCCCTGGCCGACAAACAGTGGGAAGGCCGCCTGTGCCTGCGCACCGCGAAGAAGGTCTACAACCAGTCGCTGACCGCCACCCTGATCGAAACCCACGGCGCGGCCAAGACCGAAGAAATCGTCAAGGGCTGGGTCAACAACCTGTCCACCGACGTGTTCTCCGATGACATTGCCGTGCTGGAAGCGATCAACGCCGGGCAGTGTGACGTGGGCATCGTGAACACCTACTACTACGGCCGCCTGCACAAGCAGAAGCCGGACCTGGCGGTGAAGTTGTTCTGGCCGAACCAGGGCGACCGCGGGGTGCACGTCAACCTGTCGGGCATCGGCCTGACCAAGCATGCACCGCACCCGGAAGCAGCCAAGGCGCTGGTGGAGTGGATGACCACGCCGGAAGCGCAGAAGATCTTTGCGGATGTGAACCAGGAATTCCCGGCCAACCCGGCGGTGCCGCCGTCGGCGGAGGTGGCGACCTGGGGCAAGTTTGTGGCTGACACATTGCCGGTGGAAGTGGCGGGCAAGCGTCAGGCTGAGGCGATTCGCTTGATGGATCGCGCTGGCTGGAACTAGATACAATTTGCAAGGCGCCGCCGATCTAAATGTGGGGGCGGGTTTGTGTGGGAGCGGGCTTGCTCGCGAAGAGGGTGTATCAGTCACATAGGCGTTGACTGACACGCCGCTTTCGCGAGCAAGCCCGCTCCCACATTGGTTAGCGCTGGCTTCAAGCTATTCATTCTCTGAGAATTAACCTTTGGCCCATCCCGCCCAACGCCGCTGGTACCTGCCGGTCTTCACCGTCGCCGCCCTGGTGCTGCTGCCGTTGAGCGTGCTGTTGCTGTCGTGGCAGACCATCGACCACCAGATCTGGTCCCACCTGTGGGAAACCCAGATGCCACGTCTGCTGGGCAACACCTTGACCCTGGTGCTGGGCGTCGGTGTGGGCGTTACGCTGCTGGGCGTCAGCCTGGCCTGGCTGACCAGCCTCTGCGAATTCCCCGGCCGGCGCTGGCTGGACTGGGCGTTGATGCTGCCCTTCGCGATTCCCGCCTATGTGCTCGCCTTCGTCTTCGTCGGCCTGCTGGACTTCTCCGGCCCGGTGCAAACCCTGCTGCGCGAATGGTTTGGTACAGGCTTGCGCCTGCCGCGTGTGCGCTCGACCAGCGGTGTGATCATCGTGCTGGTGCTGGTGTTCTACCCCTATGTTTATCTGCTGGCACGCACCGCGTTCCTCGCCCAGGGCAAAGGCCTGATGGAAGCGGCGCGTGTCTTGGGGCAGTCGCCGTGGCAAGCGTTCTGGCGGGTGGCCCTGCCCATGGCGCGTCCCGCCATCGGTGCGGGCGTGGCCCTTGCGCTGATGGAAACCCTGGCGGATTTCGGCGCCGTCTCGGTGTTCAACTTCGACACCTTTACCACCGCCATCTACAAGACCTGGTACGGCTTTTTCAGCCTCTCCAGTGCCGCGCAACTGGCCAGCCTGTTGCTGTTGGTGGTGATGCTGGTGCTGTACGGCGAACGCCGTGCCCGGGGCGCCAGCCGGCCGACCAATGAGCGACCTCGCGGCAAGGCGCTTTACCACCTGCGCGGCTTCAAGGCTGCGGCGGCCAGTGGTTGGTGCGGATTGGTGTTCGCCTGCGCGTTCGTGATCCCGATGCTGCAACTGGTGGCCTGGTTCTGGCAGCGTGGCCGTTTCGACCTGGACGAGCGCTACGCCGGTTTGATCGTCCATACCCTGTACCTGGGCGGTATGGCTGCCCTGATCACCGTCAGCGTGGCCCTGGTGCTGGCGTTCGCCCATCGCCTGGCGCCCACCCGGGCCATCCGCTCCGGCATCAGCCTGGCCAACGTAGGCTACGCGCTGCCCGGCTCGGTACTGGCGGTGTCGATCATGCTGGCGTTCAGCTACCTGGATCGTGAACTGGTGATCCCGGTCTCCGGCTGGCTGGGGGGCGCCGGCAAACCGCTGTTACTGGGCAGTTTGTCGGCCTTGCTGCTGGCGTATCTGGTGCGCTTCATCGCAGTGGCCTACGGGCCGCTGGAAAACAGCCTGGCGCGAATCCGTCCGTCCTTGCCGGAAGCCGCCCGCAGTCTTGGGGTCAGCGGGCCGCGACTGTTTTGCAAAGTGTATCTGCCACTTTTGCTGCCGGGCACCCTGAGCGCGGCGCTGCTGGTGTTTGTCGATGTGCTCAAGGAAATGCCGGCGACCCTGCTGATGCGCCCGTTCGGCTGGGACACGCTGGCGGTGCGGATTTTCGAGATGACCAGCGAAGGGGAGTGGGCGCGGGCTTCGCTGCCGGCCCTGACCCTGGTATTGGTGGGGCTGTTACCGGTCATCGGGTTGATCCGACGTTCGGCGCGACGAATCGGTTAGGTGCCAGTCCTACGGCTTGAGGCTACAATGCGCGGCATTCGGTGCGGTCGATCTTTCAGATCGGGTTGCTGAACGCGGCTACAGGCCTTGTATTTCAAGGCGTGCGGCCCGAACGGCGACCGTCCGCACCTTCGCCACGCCCGGAAGGAGAAACCCATGGGACAGCGCACGCCTCTGTATGACCTGCATCTCGCCCTTGGCGCGAAAATGGTCGATTTTGGCGGTTGGGATATGCCTTTGCACTACGGCTCGCAGGTTGAGGAGCACCATCAGGTGCGACGCGACTGCGGGGTGTTTGATGTATCCCATATGACCGTGATCGATATCACAGGCCCCCAGGCCAAGGAATGGCTCCAGCATTTGCTGGCCAATGATGTTGACCGATTGCACGGCTGCGGCCGCGCGTTATACAGCGCCATGCTCAACGAGCAGGGCGGCGTGGTGGACGACATGATCGTCTACCGTACCGAGGGCGGTTACCGGCTGGTGGTCAACGCCGCCACCCGTGACCAGGACATGGCCTGGATGCAGGCTCGGCTCGGCAGCTATCAGGCCCAGCTCCGCGAGCGGCCCGAATTGGCCATGCTCGCCATTCAAGGCCCCCATGCCCGGCAAAAGATCGCTGAACTGGTGACCCAGTCCCGCGCCACCCTGATCCATCAGCTCAAGCCCTTTGAAGGCCTGGCTGACGGCGACTGGTTTATCGCGCGCACCGGTTACACCGGCGAAGACGGTCTTGAAATTGTCCTGCCGGCCGATCAGGCCCCGGCGTTCTTCAACGACCTGGTAGGCGCAGGCATTTCGCCCATCGGCCTCGGCGCCCGCGACACGCTGCGCCTTGAGGCCGGCATGAACCTCTACGGTCAGGATATTCATCAGGACGTTTCGCCCCTGGCAGCCAACATGGCCTGGAGCATCGCCTGGGAGCCGGCCGAGCGCGATTTCATCGGCCGCGCCGCCCTGGAAGCCGAAAAGGCTGCGGGTGTGAAGTCCAAGCTGGTCGGCCTGGTGCTGGAAGAGCGCGGGGTTTTACGCGCTCACCAGGTGGTTCGTATCGCCAATGTTGGCGAAGGAGAGATCACCAGTGGTAGTTTCTCTCCTACGCTAAGCAAATCCATTGCCCTGGCGCGTGTGCCGTCGGCGACTGCTGACCGGGCCGAGGTGGAAATCCGCGGCAAGTGGTACCCGGTTCGGGTGGTCAAACCGACGTTCGTGCGCCATGGCAAAACATTGATCTAACTTTTCCGGCGGGCCAATGGCCGCTGACATTTTTCCTTGAGGACACAGACTATGAGCGATATCCCTGCCGACCTGCGTTTTGCCGAAAGTCACGAATGGGCCCGTCTGGAAGCTGACGGCACCGTGACCGTCGGGATCTCGGACCATGCCCAGGAAGCATTGGGGGATGTAGTGTTCGTTGAGTTGACCGAAGTCGGCAACGTGTTCAAGGCGGCTGACCAGGCCGGCGTGGTTGAATCGGTGAAGGCCGCTTCGGATATCTACTCGCCAATTGCTGGCGAAGTGATCGCGGTGAACGACGCCTTGAGCGGTGAGCCAGAGCTGTTGAACTCCGACCCTTACGGCGCCTGGATCTTCAAGCTCAAGCCAAGCAACCCGGATGAACTGAAAAAATTGCTGGACGCTGCCGGCTACAAGGCTGCCATCGGCGAGTGATCCCGCTGCGGGAGCCGGCAACCGGCTCCCGCAAAGGTTTTGTCAGCGCTTCAACACCGCTTTTACCGCCGCTACCGAACGCTCTACGTCCGCTTTCGTCATCGCCGTGAACATCGGCAACGACACAATCAAACGCCCCACTTTTTCCGCTACCGGGAACATGCCTTCCTTGAATCCCTGTGCCTTGTACAAGCTCAGCAGGTGGATCGGCGGGTAGTGATAGCCAATGCCGACGCCATGGGCCTGCATCTGCTCCATGAACGTGGCGCGTGCGGGCAGGCCGTCCTGGCGCTCCGGCAGTACCAGCTGGAACAGGTGCCAGTTGCTGTTTTCGAAGTCTGCCGGTGGCAATTGCGCACCGTACTGCGCTTCAAAATCACTGCCGAAGCATTCGAAATAGTGACGCGCCAGTTCCTGGCGGTGGGCAGTGATCTTCTCGATATGGGCAAACTGGCCCAGGCCGATGGCTGCTGCGATGTCGGTCATGTTGAACTTGCCGCCGAGTACATCCACGTCCAGGCCATCGAAGCCGGTGCGGGTCACGCCCTGCAGGCGATATTTTTCCGCCAGGCGCGCTTCTTCAGCGTTGTTCAATACCAGGCAGCCGCCTTCGGACGAGGTGATGTTCTTGTTCGCCTGGAAGCTGAACGATACGAAATCGCCGGTAGCGCCAATGCGTTGGCCATCCCAGCTGGAACCCAGGGCCTGGGCTGCATCTTCGACGATGCGCAGGTTGTACTTGTTGGCCAGCGCGTAGAGCAATGGCATGTCCAACGGCAGGCCCGCCAGGTATACCGGGATGATTGCCTTGGTGCGCGGTGTGATCGCGGCTTCGACCTGCGCCAGGTCGATATTGCGGGTCACCGGGTCGATGTCGGCGAACACCGGCGTGGCACCGACTTCCAGAATCACGTTGGCCGTGGCTACCCACGAAATCGGGGTGGTGATGACTTCGTCACCAGGCCCGATACCGGCGATGCGCAAGGCAATCTCCATGGTGCAGGTGCCCGAGTTGAAGGTACGCACCGGGCGCCCCCCAAAATATTCCGACAACTGCGCCTCGAACGCCTGCACTTTCGGCCCGCTGGTGATCCAGCCGGAGCGCAGTACGTCGCCTACCGCCGAGATGGTGGCTTCATCAATAGTGGGCTTGGAGAACGGCAGAAAGGGCAGTTGGCTCATGACGTTGAAGGCATCCGTTTCAGAAGGCGATGAGAAAAAAGCATATCAATGCCGGGCATGGTTGCACGGCTCGACTGAATATAGCCTGTCGTCTGTGAATGAATCGTCCCGCCTGAAACAAAAAATGCCGCCTCGGGAGCGGCATTTCAGCATCGGTGTCAGAAGGCAACGCGTGCCTCAAGAAACACGTTCTGCTCTTTGAGCTTGCCTTTGAGCTGTTCGTCCCGGGCGTTTATCCGATTGGCGAACGTGTTGTAGCCGGTCTCGATCCCGCCCATGTCCACGTAACGCCAGCCGGTACCCAGGGTCAGGGTTTCGCTGACCTTGGCATCCAGCCCCAGGCCAACGCTGTAGGCGAAGTTGTATTGGCGATTGCTGGCGAAACGGCGGGTGTCGTTGGTCTGGTAACCCTCGGCGTCAACCTGGGCCACGCCGACTCCCGCCATACCGTAGAACGACAGCCATTCATTGATCGGGATGTTTTTATAACCGTTGAGCATCAGGCGCTGGCTGTCGGTGCGCAGGCTGTTGACGTTGGCATTGAACGGTGCCCAATGGGATTTGAAGGTCGAGTGGCTGGGCATCGTGTATTCCCCCTCCAGGCGCCAGCCATCGGCAAAGGCATAGCCCACGGCGAATGAGCCGGTGAACGTCTTGCTGCTGTCGGGGGCTTCTACCCGGTGGGTTACGCGTGGGCTGGTCAGCAGTGAGCTTGAGAGATTCTGCCGGGCGCTGTTGAGCTTTGCCGACCCGTACCAGCTTTCTGCCTGGGCATAAGGCGTGGCAACCGCGGCGAGCAGCAGGGCGTAGGAGAGTTTTTGCATGGTCATCGATTCACTCAGTCTGAAGGGAATCGATAGCTTGTTGCCGGGCGCGCCTGCAACTCGACAGGACTTTTCCTGTTCAGATGCGGAATCGCCAGCGTCTGGCGTAGGAAATCAGGGCAAAAAAATGCCGCTCTCGAGGAACGGCATTTTTTATGCGGCGGTATTACTCGGAAGCAATGGCGTTTTTTGCCAGGATTGCGTTCGCCAGGTCCATATCCGTGGCCTTGAGGCCAGGGTTATCGGCGCGGACTTTCTGCATCGCAGCTTCCAGGTATGGGCCACGGATGTTGCCGTCACTGGCGACGAAGCTACCGGCGTCGTCCTGGGCGGCGACTACCATTTTGTGGTCCTTGAAGGTCAGGTACGTCGAGCCGGTCGTGGCACCCGATGAGATGACATTACGCCAGAAGCTGTCGGCCATGGCTGAACCGACAGGAAGGGAAAGCACAGCGAGGGTTGCGACAGCATATTTTAGACGCATGATGGGTGACTCCGACTGGGTTATCTGAACAGTTTGATTGTAGATAGCCCAGCCGAGTTCCATGGATGACTAAACAGTTTCAACCTGCAAAATCACGCCTTCCTGACCAATGACACGTACGTGTGCCCCAGCCGGCGCGTCCGGCCCGGATGCCATCCACACACCGTCACCCACCTTGATCTTGCCACGGCCCTCGACGATGGCCTGATGCACCACAAAGGTGCGACCGATCAACTCGGAGCCGCGCATGTTCAGCCCCGGCTGGTCGCTGACCTTGGCGCTGCTGCGCTGGCGTCGCCACCAGTACACCGCCGTGAGGATCGACAACACGGCGAACAGCAGCAGTTGCCACTCCAGCCCCAGGCTCGGCACCAGGAACTTGATCACGCCCACGGCTGCCGCGGCGATGCCCATCCACAGCAGATAACCACCGGCACCGAACACTTCAAGGATCAACAGCACCGTGCCCAGTGCCAGCCAGTCCCAAAACGACAGGTGCTGCAGGAATTCCCACATGGTGCGTGCCTCAGGCTTTCTTGTTGTCGAAGGTTGCCTTGACGATTTCGCCGATGCCGCCGACTGCGCCAATCACCTGGCTGGCTTCCAGCGGCATCAGGATCACCTTGCTGTTGTTGGCCGAGGCCAGCTTGCCCAGTGCGTCGATGTATTTCTGGGCGACGAAGTAGTTGATGGCCTGCACGTTACCGGTGGCGATGGCTTCCGATACCACTTGAGTGGCGCGGGCTTCGGCCTCGGCCTGACGTTCGCGGGCTTCGGATTCCAGGAAGGCGGCCTGACGACCACCTTCGGCCTCCAGGATCTGCGCCTGCTTCTTGCCTTCGGCGGTCAGGATCGCGGAGGCTCGCAGGCCTTCGGCCTCGAGGATCTGCGCACGCTTGATCCGCTCGGCCTTCATCTGGCCGGACATGGCGGCCATCAGGTCGGCAGGCGGGCTGATGTCCTTGATCTCGATCCGGGTGATCTTGATGCCCCACGGTGCGGTGGCTTCGTCGACGGTGCGCAGCAGTTTTTCGTTGATGCCGTCACGCTGGCTGAGCATCGCATCCAGCTCCATGGAGCCGAGCACGGTACGGATGTTGGTTTGCAGCAGGTTGCGGATGGCGTGTTCGAGGTTGTTCACCTCGTAGGCAGCCTGGGCGGTATTGACCACCTGGAAGAAGCACACGGCGTCGATCTGCACCGTGGCGTTGTCAGCGGTGATGACTTCCTGGGGTGGGATATCCAGCACGCTTTCCATCACGTTGATCTTGCGACCGATGCGGTCCATGACCGGAATGATGATGTTCAGGCCGGGCTTGAGGGTGTTGGTGTAGCGGCCGAAGCGCTCGACTGTCCACTGGTAACCCTGCGGGACCACCTTGAAACCCATGAAGAGGATGGCGACGGCCAAGCCTACAAAAAGAAGCAGTACGGTTCCGATCTGCATAACGATTCCTTGTCTGGTGACGGTGAAGCGAGGTTTTTCCGATTGTAACGGTGTTGTCACGGATAAGGACGGATTACCGCGCCATCGATCAAAGGATTTGTTTCTGAATCCCCAGGCGTCACTCGCAGTACCTCTTCAAGTGTTGTCAGTCCTGCCATTACCTTGCGCATACCGGCGGACCGCAAGCTGCACATTCCCTGGTCAAGGGCCGCCAGGCGCAGGGCCTGGAGGTCGGTGCCCGGGCTGACCAGGGCCTTGAGGCGATCGTTCATCAGCATGATCTCGTAGACCCCGGCTCGACCCCGATAGCCACTTTCCCGGCACTCGCCGCAACCCACTGCCTGATGGACCTGCCCGGCTTGCCGCTTGCAGTGCGGGCACAACAGCCTGACCAGGCGCTGGGCCATCACCCCCAGCAGCGTGGCATTGATCAGGTAATGGGGAATGCCCAGTTCCAGCAAGCGGCTGATGGCGCCGGGCGCATCGTTGGTGTGCAACGTCGACAGCACCAGATGCCCGGTCAGGGCGGCCTGGATCGCCATTTCTGCGGTTTCCAGGTCGCGAATCTCGCCGATCATGATGATGTCCGGGTCCTGGCGCATCAGGGCGCGGATGCCGCTGGCGAAGGTCAGGTCGATGTTGTGCTGCACCTGCATCTGGTTGAAGGCCGGCTCCACCATCTCGATCGGGTCTTCGACGGTGCACAGGTTGACCTCGCGAGTGGCCAATTGCTTGAGCGTGGTGTACAGCGTGCTGGTCTTGCCGGAACCGGTAGGGCCGGTGACCAGGATGATGCCGTTGGCCTGGCCGGTCATGGATTGCCAGCGTTGCAGGTCGTCGTTGGAAAGTCCCAGTTGCTGGAAATCCTTGTGCAGCACCTGCGGGTCAAAAATTCGCATCACCAGCTTTTCGCCGAAGGCTATGGGCAAGGTCGACAGGCGCAGTTCCACCTCCCCGCCCGTGGGGCTTTTGGTCTTCACCCGGCCGTCTTGGGGTTTGCGTTTTTCCGCCACGTTCATCCGGCCCAGGCTTTTCAGGCGGCTGACCACCGCCATCGTCACCTGGGATAGGAATTGATAGACATCATGCAGCAGCCCGTCGATGCGAAAACGCACGCGCCCCTGATCGCGTCCGGGTTCGATATGGATATCACTGGCCCGCTGGCCAAAGGCGTACTGCAACAGCCAGTCGACGATGTTGACGATGTGCGCGTCATTGGCGTCGGGCTCCTGGTCGCTGGCGCCGAGATTGAGCAGTTGTTCGATATTCGGCGCGCCGGAGGTTTTTTGATCAATGGCGCCGCTGACCGATTTCGCCAGTCGGTAAAACTCCACGGTGCAGCGCTGGATCTCCTGGGGATTGGCCAGCACCCGCTTGATGGAGCGCTTCAACACCTGAGCCAGGCCGGCTTCCCAACTGCATACGTAAGGCTGGGCACTGGCGACGGTAACGCTGTGGGCGTCGACCGCAACGGCCAGGATCTTGTGGCGCTGGGCAAAGGCATAGGACATCAGCGGCACCACCGCCGCGACGTCGATTTTCAACGGGTCGATACGCAGGTAGGGCTGGCCGCAGTGGCGGGCGAGCCATTCGGTCAGCATTTCCAGAGACGGCCCCTGGCTGGCAATGCATTCCAGGGGATGCAGCCCACTGTTCGCCGGTAGGGCCAGGTCGGCGGGCACCAGGCCCTGGTCGATCAGGGCAGGCAACAACTGATGGATTTCCAGCCAGCGATCCTGGGGATTTGGCGCAACGGACATGGTGACGTTCCTGGGCAACGATTAGGCGTAGTCCTCAGGCTAGTCACCCTTTGCGCTTCGGCCTCCGGGGTTTATTGCAGGCTTTTACTGAGCGGCCGCCTGGACCGCCAGAGGCCGCGCAGCATCTGCCGGGCGCAGCTCCAGCGAGCACACACTGATCAGGTTACGAAGTTTTTCGCCGATCACCTGGGCCCGGTGCCAGCTCAGGCCATCCATCACGATATCGATCGCCAGCAGGTCGTCTTCACGCTGCACGCTCACCTGACGTGGCACCAGGAACTGCAGGGCAAAATAGTTGAGCACCCGGCACAGCACGTCGGGTTCAGCCTCGGCGAGCATTTGATAGTGCGCCTGGCAGTGGGCATTGCTGACGGCCCAGGCGTCAACGCGTTGGGCGGGGTGGGAGGCTTCGACGACGTGCATGATGATTCTCCGGATTCGACTGGAGAAATTTTTGCATTCGTCGCGGGAGATTTCTTATCTAAAACAGCCTGTATTGGCTTATAAGAGAATCATGTAATTCTTTAAATCATGATTAATGGGTATTTCTATGCACGCTGAATTGGACGTGTACGACCGGCGCATTCTCGCGCTGTTGCAGGAAGACGCTTCGCTCTCCAGCGCGCAGATCGCCGAACAGGTCGGCCTGTCGCAGTCGCCGTGCTGGCGCCGGATTCAGCGGCTGAAAGAGGAGGGTGTGATTCGCGGCCAGGTCACCCTGCTGGATCGCAAGAAAATCGGCCTTAATACGCAGATTTTTGCCGAGGTGAAACTCAACGCCCACGGCCGTTCCAACTTCACTGAATTCACCGAGGCGATTCGCGGTTTTCCGCAAGTGTTGGAATGTTATGTGCTGATGGGGGCGGTGGACTTTTTACTGCGGATCGTCACGTCGGACATCGAGGCGTATGAGCGGTTTTTCTTTGAGAAGCTGTCGATGGTGCCGGGGATTCAGGAGGTCAACTCGATAGTGGCCTTGTCGGAGATCAAGTCCACCACGAGTTTGCCGGTGTTGCGCTGATAGTTGTCTTGGCCTGATTTTAGTGAAGAGGGAGCAAGCTCCCTCGCCACAAGGTTTTACAGGCGCAGCAGGGTTTTCCAGGCGCGATTCTGATACACCGCAATCGCCTGATGCATCCGCGCATCCAGCGACTCATCGGTGATCGGCTGGTTGGCCAGGTGCGCCAGCTTGTTCAGCTCGCCATACAAACGGTCCAGCTCGGCGATATCCAGCACCTGGCGTGCATGGTGCAGCCAGGCCAGGATGCGTTCGATACGCGGCAGTTGCTCGGCCAGGTCTTCCGGCTGTTGCTGGTAGCGCGGCAGTTGCAGGGCAACGGCGTCATCGGCCAGCAGGCGCGGCAGCCAGTTGGCCAGCTGTGCAGCGCCCTGGCGATTGCCACGCACGTTGCGATCCGCGGCCCAGGTGCGGGCCAGCAGCCAGCGGGAAGTGGTCAGGGAGAACAAACCCCAGCGCACGTCTTCCAGTTCTTCGGCGAACTGCTCCGGCGCGGCCTTGCGGATGTCTTCATCGTCGTCACCGGCCTGGACCAGCGGACGCCAGTCTTCCAGCAAGGCGTCCAGTGCGGCGCGCAATTCGCTGGTGGACTGACGCGGTGCGGCCTGGCCGAGGCTGCCGAGCAGGGCCCGCAGTTCGCCGAGGTTTTCCACCCAGTCCTGCAGCAGACGCCAGTGGCCGTTAAAACGGTATTGCTCGGCCAGGCGCTGGCTGCTGCCCAACAGATGCCACATGACGGCAGCAAATGCGTCGTCCAGCGGCATTTCGGCGTGCAGCACCGGTGCCGGCAGGCTCAGGGAGTAGCTGTTGGCGTCGAACAGGCGATAGCCACGCTCGGCCTTGCTGATATCGCACGGCATCAGCGCCAGGGTCGCGGCCAGTTCAGCGGCCAGCTCCAGCAGGGCGGCCGGGTCGCCTTCGCGCAGTTCCAGTTCCAGCTCGCAGATTTCTTCTTTCTGCTTGCCGGCAACCACGTGGCCCAGGTCCAGGGCGGCTTCGATCACCACCTTGGCCTTGCCGCGGCCCCAGGCGATTTCAGCGCGTTCGCGGACGAAATCGGTGGTGAAGATCGGCTTGAGGGTCTTTTTGTCCAGCTCGGCCAGTTGCTCGGGCCAGCATTCGCCGTCGAGTTTCTTCACGTCGAGCTTGGCTTTGGCCAGGTCCCAGTTGTACTCATTGCGTTCCGACAAGCCGGCGACGCTCTGGCCACGGGTCTTGAGGGTCTGGATCACTTCGTCGCCGTCTTTGCGCAGGCGCAGGGCCACTTTGGCCTGGGCCAGGTCGCGTTCCGGGGTGTCGAAGTACTGGTTCATCAACTCACGGCGTTCCCAGCCACTTTTGTTGCGTTTTTTCAGTAACGGGTGCTCACGCAGCGCGGCGAGGGTTTCGCGGCTGACACGGAGCTTGATTTCGGTTTCTTTCTGCATGGCCGGAAAATCCAGGATCGGGAGCGCAGCCGGGGAAAAGAGTGGCTGCCAAGGTCGTGCAGTGTACAGGACTGAGCCCGGCAACGTGCCGCAACGGTTTATTGTGTCACTCAGATAGCTCTATGATGGGGTTCGTCCGGGAAGTTGAGAGACAGCGCATGCCTTTACCGTCCATGAAAGATCAATTCGCCGCGCTGATTGCCGCGCCTTCGGTCAGTTGTACCCAGGCCTCTCTCGACCAATCCAACCGCCCGGTCATCGATTTGCTCGCCACCTGGCTGGCAGACCTGGGCTTTGCCTGCGACATCCAACAGGTCAGCCCAGGCAAATTCAACCTGTTGGCCAGTTTCGGCACCGGCCCTGGCGGCCTGGTGTTGGCGGGCCACAGTGACACCGTGCCGTACGACGGCGCCCTATGGCAGACCGATCCGCTCAAGCTGACGGAAGTCGACGGCCGCTGGGTAGGACTGGGCAGCTGTGACATGAAGGGCTTTTTCGCCCTGGTGATCGAAGCCGTCCAGCCGTTGCTCGACCAGCCTTTCAAGCAGCCGCTGCTGATTCTTGCTACCTGCGATGAAGAAAGCTCCATGGCCGGTGCTCGTGCACTGGCCGAGGCGGGTCGTCCCTTGGGCCGTGCGGCGGTGATCGGTGAACCCACCGGCCTCAAACCCATCCGCCTGCACAAGGGCGTAATGATGGAGCGCATCGATATCCTCGGGCGCAGCGGCCATTCGTCGGACCCAAGCCTGGGCCACAGCGCCCTCGAAGCCATGCATGACGCCATTGGCGAACTGCGTGGCCTGCGCCTGGCCTGGCAGCGCGAATACCGCAATCCGCAGTTCAGCGTGCCGCAGCCGACCATGAACTTCGGCTGCATCCACGGTGGCGACAACCCCAACCGCATCTGCGGCCAATGCTCCCTGGAATTCGACCTGCGGCCCCTGCCGGGCATGGATCCCCAGGTGCTGCGCGCTGCCATCCGGCAGAAGCTCGAACCCTTGGCCGAGCGCCATCAGGTGAAGATCGACTACGCGCCGCTGTTCCCCGAAGTGCCGCCGTTCGAGCAGGCCGAGGATGCAGAGTTGGTGCGGGTAGCTGAACGACTTACCGGTCATCGCGCCGAAGCAGTGGCGTTCGGCACCGAAGCGCCTTATCTTCAGCGCCTTGGTTGCGAGACCCTGGTGCTTGGCCCTGGCGATATCGCCTGCGCCCACCAGCCAGGCGAGTACCTTGAAATGTCACGCTTGACGCCTACAGTGCGTCTATTGCGTGAACTGATTCAACATTACTGCCTGATACCTGCATAAATTAACCCCTGCCCATCCGTACATAGAAGGAGAGCGAGCGTGTCGCCAAGCCTGTTCCGACGATAACCAACAGCCCGCTGTGCGTTTTTGCGATTCATCCATTTTTGGCTGCTTTTTATTACAGGCCCAGGTTTTTATGCCCGAATACGTCAATTGGCTTCGTCACGCTTCGCCTTACATCAATGCCCACCGGGATTGCACCTTTGTCGTCATGCTGCCGGGCGATGGTGTAGAGCACCCGAACTTCGGCAATATCGTCCACGACCTGGTGCTGCTCCACAGCCTGGGCGTGCGACTGGTGCTGGTCCACGGTTCGCGCCCGCAAATTGAAACCCGCCTCGCCGCCCGCGGCCTGACCCCGGCTTACCACGAAGGCTTGCGCATCACCGATGCCGCGACTCTGGAGTGCGTGATCGATGCGGTCGGCCATCTGCGCATTGCTATCGAAGCGCGCTTGTCGATGGACATGGCCTCTTCGCCGATGCAGGGCTCGCGCCTGCGGGTGGCCAGCGGCAACCTGGTGACGGCGCGCCCGATCGGTGTACTTGAAGGCGTCGACTATCACCACACCGGCGAAGTGCGCCGGGTCGACCGCAAGGGCATCAACCGCCTGCTGGACGAGCGCTCCATCGTGCTGCTGTCGCCGCTGGGCTACTCGCCTACCGGCGAAATCTTCAACCTCGCCTGTGAAGACGTCGCCACCCGCGCGGCCATCGACCTGGGCGCGGACAAGTTGCTGCTGTTCGGTGCCGATCTCGGCCTGATCGACGAGCACGGCCGCCTGGTGCGTGAATTGCGGCCGCAACAGGTGCCCGCGCACCTGCAACGCCTGGGCAACAACTACCAGGCCGAATTGCTGGACGCGGCCGCCGAGGCTTGCCGTGGCGGCGTAGGGCGCAGCCACATTGTCAGTTATGCCGAAGATGGTGCCTTGCTGACCGAGCTGTTCACCCGGGATGGCGGCGGTACGCTGGTGGCCCAGGAACAGTTCGAACTGGTGCGCGAAGCGGCGATTGAAGACGTCGGCGGGTTGCTGGACCTGATCAGCCCGCTGGAAGAGCAGGGGATTCTGGTGCGTCGTTCCCGGGAAGTGCTGGAGCGGGAAATCGAGCAGTTCAGCGTGGTGGAACGTGAAGGCATGATCATCGCCTGTGCGGCGCTGTATCAGATCGCCGACTCCGACGCAGGGGAGCTGGCGTGCCTGGCCGTGAACCCGGAGTACCGTCATGGCGGTCGCGGTGACGAGCTGCTGGAGCGCATCGAGACCCGTGCCCGGGCCCAGGGTTTGAAGACGCTCTTCGTGCTGACGACCCGTACCGCCCACTGGTTCCGCGAACGTGGTTTTGTGCCGAGCACGGTGGATCGCCTGCCGTCGGCGCGGGCGTCGTTATACAACTATCAGCGTAATTCGAAGATTTTCGAAAAGGCGTTGTAAGGCTAAGGGGCGAGGGGGCAATCCTCTCGCCTGTCACTTTGGCGAGTCGTGCTCCTCGGCGGACGCATCGGCCCTGAACACAGGGTTTGCCAATTTATACATATAACTGACATCAAAGTGACATTATCACCGGGTACGGTGAGGTGGATTGCTGGGACGGCAGAAAAGTTTCATCGATACAAAAACTGTAACAAATTGACGGAATGATGTGCGTTTGGCCATGATGGCGTCGCGTTTTTGATCGTGAGTGACGTATGACCCCGTTTGGTCAACACAAAACGATCTAAAAAAGCGCAAAGACATACTCTTTCGGAAAACGCTTATGGAGCGGCATCGCCTGTCGGCTTGACCGTCCCATGGAAAGCGTTATTCCTGAATGGTATGAAAAAGGACGAAACAATTCTTTTTGGGTGTATGAAAAACTCATTACCCTGCAAGGACCAAATTAACTGCGGTTAGACGAAAGTAGTAGACACACAAGGTTACGATTGACTTGTCAGTCACTATCCGGTGCTAATCGCGCATCTGTGGATCGAGGGCGTCAGACCCGAGACCTAAGAAATACAAAAATTAGAAATGAGAGGAGCGGTACATGAAGAAGTCAACATTGGCGTTGGCCGTAGCTTTGGGGGCAATCGCCCAACAAGCAGGCGCCGCTGGTTTTATCGATGACAGCAAGATCACGCTGGGCGTACGTAACTTTTACATCAACACCGACAACCGCGATCTGAAGCCATCGGCTACCTCGAACACCCGCAGCAAAAACGCTGAATGGGGTCAGGGTTTCGACCTGCGTTTCATCTCGGGTTTTACCCAAGGTACTGTGGGCTTCGGTCTTGACGCCATCGGCCTGTACGGCGTGCGTCTGGATTCCAGCCGCGCTGATCACGGTAACTACACTGGTACTGCTTCCGGCGGCACCGTGTTCCCAAGTGATGGCAACAAGGCCGTTCACGATTTCGCCAGCCTGGGCGTGACCGGTAAGGTCAAGATCTCCCAAACCGTGCTGAAGATCGGTACCTTGCAGCCGAACAACCCGGTGATCAAGACCAACGACGGTCGTCTGTTGCCACAAACCTTCCAGGGCGGCGAGATCTCTTCGAACGAGTTCAAGGACCTGACCCTGACTGCTGGTCAGATCGAGCACTCCAAAGGCCGTAACTCCAGCAACAATGAAGGTCTGTCCCTGGCCGGTGCCAACGGCAGCTCGAACTACGACGCTGGTAACTTCGTCAACAAGTTCTACTACGCCGGTGCTGACTACAAAATCAACAAAGACCTGACCGCTTCGTACTACTTCGGCGAGCTGAAGGATTTCTACTCTCAGAACTTCCTGGGCCTGGTCCACAACTGGGCGATCGGTCCTGGCGTCCTGAAAAGTGACCTGCGCTACTACCGCAGCCGTGACAACGGTGCCAACGGTGATACTGCCGGTTACTACACCTCCGGCTACTACTCGGATCATCCGACCAACGCCACCAAGGTCAAAGGTAAGGTCGACAACGACCTGTACAGCTACCTGGCGCTGTACTCGGTTGCCGGTCACACCTTCGGTGCTGGCTACCAGTACACCAAGGGCGACAGCGACTTCCCTTGGCTGAACCAAGGTGACGGCTCGTCTAACAGCACCATCACCGACATGCAAATCCAGAAGTTTGCCCGTGCTGGCGAACGTACCTGGCAAGCTCGCTACGCCTATGACTTCGCCAAGATCGGCGTACCTGGCCTGACTGCCGGTGTGGTTTACCTCAAAGGTAGCAACATCGACACCACCGTCGGCGAGCGTAACGAGTGGGAACGCGACCTGACCCTGGCTTACGTTGTTCCAGAAGGTCCGCTGAAAAACCTGGGCGTTGCCTGGAAAAACGCGATGTGGCGTACCGACCTGGCGAACACCCGTTCCCAGGACGAAAACCGCGTAATCCTCAGCTACACCTACGCGTTCAAGTAAGAGCGTAAAACCTTGCCCGGCGCAATGCCGGGCAGGGTGCTTTACTTTTCAAGCCGGGCTCAACCCCCGCAAGCCCGTCCTGAACCCCTCTTTGTACAGCGTCTCAAGGCCTTCTCGAACCTTGAAGCGGATGTTGATCCACGCCCGTTGCCAAGTCCAATGAACAGATTTTTAATATTCCTTTATCGTCTAGATAAATCGATATTTATTCTTTTTAAATAATCCGCGACACAGGCACAGTGGGCTCCATAAGCACTCATCAGGAGCCACACCATGAGCCTCAGACTGGGCGACATCGCCCCCGACTTTGAACAGGATTCCAGCGCCGGCAAGATTCGCTTCCACGAGTGGCTGGGCGATAGCTGGGGCGTGCTGTTTTCCCACCCGGCGGACTTTACCCCGGTGTGCACCACCGAGCTGGGTTTCACCGCCAAGCTCAAGGATGAATTCGCCAAGCGGGGCGTCAAGGCCATTGCGCTGTCGGTGGACCCGGTGGACTCCCACCACAAGTGGATCGAAGACATCAACGAAACCCAGAACACCATCGTCAACTTCCCGATCCTGGCCGACGCTGACCGCAAGGTCTCCGACCTGTACGACCTGATCCACCCGAATGCCAGTGACACCCTTACCGTGCGTTCGCTGTTCGTGATTGATCCGAACAAAAAGATTCGCCTGACCATCACCTACCCGGCCAGCACCGGTCGCAACTTCCACGAAATCCTGCGGGTAATCGACTCGCTGCAACTGACCGACAACCACAAAGTCGCGACCCCGGCCAACTGGCAGGACGGTGACGAAGTGGTGATAGTCCCGTCGCTCAAGGACGAGGAAGAGATCAAGAAACGCTTTCCGAAGGGTTACCGGGCGGTGAAGCCGTACCTGCGGCTCACCCCTCAACCGAATCGCTGACACACAACCACATGTGGGAGCGGGCTTGCTCGCGAATGCGCACTGTCAGTTGATGCATCTTTGAATGACACACCGCTTTCGCGAGCAAGCCCGCTCCCACACTTGCGCGCATTTCAAGTCTCACATAGCAGGGGTTTTAAGGCCGTTTCGACGGCCTTTTTTTATGCCTGAGATTTAGTCGGCAGCATATGCATTTAAAGAATAAACAAATGAAAAAATAAGATTTATAGATATATAAATTGGCTGATATGGTCTGTCCCATCTTGGCGCCATCGCCACATAGCGAACCGCCGACACTTTCCAAAGGAATTTCCTACATGCTGGTCGTAACACTTGGTGGTAGCCCCAGCCAACGTTCCCGGTCCGGGGTCTTGCTGGATCACACCCGCAACTGGTTGCAGCAACAAGGCGTGGAAGTGGTGAGTTATCAGGTACGGGACTTCCCGGCCGAAGACTTGCTGCACGCGCGGTTCGATAGCCCGAAAATCATCGACCTGTTGCAGCAAGTGGCGAACGCCGATGGCCTGGTGATCGCCACGCCGGTGTACAAGGCTTCGTTTTCCGGCGCGCTGAAAACCATCCTCGACCTGCTGCCTGAACGCGCCCTGGCCCACAAAATAGTGTTGCCGATGGCCACCGGCGGCAGCATCGCCCACATGCTCGCGGTGGACTACGCGCTGAAGCCGGTGCTGTCGGCATTGAAAGCCCAGGAATTGCTCCACGGGATTTTCGCCGAAGACAGCCAGATCGCCTACGGCGAAGGCAGCGCCCAGGCGCAACTGGTGCCGGTGCTGGAACAACGCTTGAGCGAGGCTTTGGAGACGTTCTACAGCGCCATGGCCCGCCGCCCGAAACCCCTTGACCCCAATGTGTTGAATGAACGTTTGTTGAGTGCTCGCTGGAGCATTTAAGCCTTACCCAGCTTTACCTGAATTCGACAAGTACTACTCACCTTACTCAGCCGCCAACGGCCAAGCAGGTGCAGCCAACCCCCTAATCGTATATTTGGAGAGAGCGCCATGCGCACTGTCATCTTGCGTCGTGGTCTGGTCGCACTGTTTGCTGCGGCTGTGTCCTTCGGCGCCATCGTTCAAGCCCAGGCCGCCGAAACCTTGCGGATCGGCTATCAGAAATACGGCACCCTGGTGCTGCTCAAGGCCAAGGGCTCGCTGGAAAAGCGCCTGGCCGAGC
The DNA here is from genome assembly GCF_013386485.1 of Pseudomonas sp. P7758. Taxonomy (NCBI): domain Bacteria; kingdom Pseudomonadati; phylum Pseudomonadota; class Gammaproteobacteria; order Pseudomonadales; family Pseudomonadaceae; genus Pseudomonas; species Pseudomonas sp. P7758. Next base: position 57,947 of record NZ_JACARS010000051.1, read on the forward strand.
AGGGCGTGCAAGTGCAGTGGACTGAGTTTCCCGGCGGCCCGCAGCTGCTGGAAGGATTGAACGTAGGCTCCATCGACTTCGGCGTGACGGGTGAAACCCCGCCAGTGTTCGCCCAGGCTGCCGGTGCCGATCTGCTCTACGTCGCCTATGAACCGCCGGCGCCTACCAGCGAAGCGATCCTGGTACCGAAAGACTCGCCGATCAAATCGGTGCAAGACCTCAAGGGCAAGAAAGTCGTCCTCAATAAAGGCTCCAACGTGCACTACCTGCTGGTACGTGCCCTGGAAGATGCCGGCCTGAAATACACCGACGTGCAGACCGTGTTCCTGCCGCCCGCCGATGCCCGCGCCGCGTTCGAGCGTGGCAGCGTCGATGCCTGGGTGATCTGGGACCCGTACCAGGCAGCCGCCGAGAAGCAACTGCAAGCCCGCACGCTGCGTGACGGCACCGGCATTGCCGACAACCATCAGTTCTACCTGGCCACCAAGCCGTACGCCGAAAAACACCCTGAAGTGATCAAGACGCTGGTGGAAGAAGTCCGCGCCGTGGGCGAATGGTCCAAGGCCAACCCGGAACAAGTCACCGAACAAGTTGCTCCGCTGCTGGGCCTGCCGGCCGACATCACCCTGACCTCGGTAAAACGCCAGGGCTACGGTGCGCAGTTCCTGACGCCTGAAGTGATCGCGGCGCAACAGAAAATCGCCGACAGCTTCTACCAACTCAAATTGATCCCCAAACCCTTGAGCATCAAGGACGTGATCTGGACACCACCTGCCGCCGTTGCCAAAGCGCCGTAATCCGACTTCTTCAGGAGACAACTCCATGAGCCTCAATATTTTCTGGTTTCTGCCTACCCACGGCGACGGCCATTACCTTGGCACCGCCGAAGGCGCTCGCGCCGTTGATCACGGCTACTTGCAGCAAGTGGCCCAGGCGGCCGACCGCCTTGGCTTCGGCGGGGTACTGATCCCCACCGGCCGCTCCTGCGAGGATTCGTGGCTGGTGGCGGCGTCGCTGATCCCGGTGACCCAACGCTTGAAATTCCTTGTCGCGCTGCGCCCCGGGATCATTTCCCCGACGGTGGCTGCGCGTCAGGCCGCGACCCTGGATCGTCTGTCCGGCGGCCGGGCGTTGTTCAACCTGGTGACCGGTGGAGACCCGGATGAATTGGCCGGCGACGGTTTGTTCCTGAGCCATGAAGAGCGTTACCAGGCCTCGGTGGAGTTCACCCGCATCTGGCGCCGCGTACTGGAAGGTGAGACCGTCGATTACGACGGCCAGCACATCAGCGTCAAAGGCGCCAAGTTGCTCTATCCGCCGATCCAGCAACCGCGCCCGCCGCTGTATTTCGGTGGCTCCTCCGAAGCCGCCCAGGACCTGGCAGCCGAACAAGTGGAAATGGTACTGACCTGGGGCGAGCCTCCGGCTGCGGTGGCGGAAAAGATTGCACAGGTTCGCGCCAAGGCTGCCAAGCTCGGACGTACCCTGCGCTTCGGCATTCGCCTGCATGTGATCGTGCGTGAAACCAACGCCGAAGCCTGGCAGGCCGCCGACAAACTGATCTCCCACGTGGACGATGAAACCATCGCCCGCGCCCAGGCGTCGTTGTCGCGCTTTGATTCCGTAGGCCAGCAACGCATGGCCGCCTTGCACGGCGGCAGCCGCGACAACCTGGAAGTCAGCCCCAACCTGTGGGCGGGCGTAGGCCTGGTACGCGGTGGCGCCGGCACGGCACTGGTGGGCGATGGCCCGACCGTGGCCGCGCGGGTGAAGGAATACGCGGACCTCGGTATCGATACCTTTATCTTCTCCGGCTATCCACACCTGGAAGAGTCGTATCGCGTAGCGGAGTTGCTGTTCCCGCATCTGGACATCGAGCGTCCCGAGTTGCCGAAAGGCGCCGGCTACGTCAGCCCGTTCGGCGAAATGGTCGCCAACGACATTCTTCCCAAAGCTGCGTCCCAGAGCTGAGGCGCCGCCATGAACCTTGAAAAGTTAAGTCATCGATTGGCGCCCTGGGCGCTGCCGATCCTGTTACTGGCGGTATGGCAGCTGTCCGTCTCGGCCGGCTGGTTGTCGACGCGCATTCTGCCGGCACCCAGCGCGGTGATCGAAGCGGGTGTCAGCCTGGTGCGCAGCGGCGAAATCTGGACCCACCTGGCCATCAGCGGCTGGCGTGCGGGCCTGGGCTTTGTGATCGGCGGCAGCATCGGCCTGACCCTGGGGTTTATCACCGGCCTGTCGACCTGGGGTGAACGCCTGCTGGACAGCTCGGTGCAGATGATCCGCAACGTGCCGCACCTGGCGCTGATCCCGCTGGTGATCCTGTGGTTCGGCATCGACGAGACGGCGAAGATATTCCTGGTCGCCCTCGGCACACTGTTCCCGATCTATCTCAATACTTACCACGGCATCCGCAACGTCGACCCGGCGCTGGTGGAAATGGCCCGCAGTTATGGCCTGTCCGGTTTCAGCCTGTTTCGCCAAGTGATTTTGCCGGGCGCCTTGCCTTCGATTCTGGTGGGCGTGCGCTTCGCGCTGGGCTTTATGTGGCTGACGTTGATCGTCGCGGAAACCATCTCCTCCAGTTCCGGTATCGGCTACCTGGCGATGAACGCCCGGGAATTCCTGCAGACCGACGTGGTGGTTCTGGCGATCGTGCTTTACGCGGTCCTCGGCAAGCTGGCAGACCTGGCGGCGCGGGGCCTGGAGCGAGTCTGGCTGCGCTGGCACCCGGCTTATCAAGTGAATAAAGGAGGTGCGGCATGACCGCTCAACAACCTCCACGCCTGCTGCGGGGCATTCCCCTGGCAGTGCGCAAGTTGCGCAAGGCTTTCGGCGCGCGGGAAGTGCTGAAGGAAATCGACCTGCATATTCCCGCCGGTCAATTCGTGGCGGTCGTGGGCCGCAGTGGCTGCGGCAAAAGTACCTTGCTGCGCCTGCTGGCCGGGCTGGACAAAGCCAGCGGCGGCGAACTGCTCGCCGGCTCCGCGCCGCTGAGCGAAGCGATTGAAGACACGCGGTTGATGTTCCAGGAAGCGCGCCTGCTGCCGTGGAAAAAGATCATCGACAACGTGGGCCTTGGCCTCAAGGGCAACTGGCGCCCGCAGGCACTGGAAGCGCTGGAAGCGGTCGGCCTGGCCGAGCGCGCCAATGAGTGGCCGGCGGCGTTGTCCGGTGGCCAGAAGCAGCGCGTGGCCCTGGCCCGCGCCCTGATCCACCAACCGCGCCTGTTGCTGCTGGACGAACCGCTGGGGGCGCTGGATGCCCTGACCCGGATCGAGATGCAGCAACTGATCGAGAACCTCTGGCAGAAGCACGGCTTCACCGTGTTGCTGGTGACCCACGACGTCAGCGAAGCCGTGGCCATTGCCGACCGGGTGATTTTGATCGAAGACGGCGAAATCGGCCTCGACCTGCACGTGGAACTCCCACGTCCGCGGGTGCGTGGCTCCCACCGCCTGGCGGCGCTGGAAACCGAAGTGCTTAACCGTGTGTTGTCGCTGCCCGGCACCCCGCCGGAACCCGAACCTGTTTCACCGCTGCCTACGCAATTGCGTTGGGCTCAATAACTCACTTGTCTTACACAGGAAGAACGACCATGACTATCAAAGCCATCAACGTGCGTAACCAGTTCAAAGGCACCATCAAGGAAATCGTCGAAGGCGACGTGCTGTCGGAAATCGACGTACAGACCGCGTCCGGCATCGTCACTTCCGTGATCACCACCCGCTCGGTGAAAGAGCTGGAACTGGTGATCGGCAGTGAAGTGATTGCCTTCGTGAAATCCACCGAGGTGTCGATCGCCAAGTTGTGATCAATGGTTCGCACAAACCCCGAAGGTGAAAGCCTGTCGGGGTTTTTGTCGTTCTCAAGATTGCTTTCGCGAGCAAGCCCGCTCCCACATTTGACCGAGTTCTACCTTTGGAATACGGTCGAATGTGGGAGCGGGCTTGCTCGCGAAGAGGCCCGGACAGGCAACAAAAAATCAGAGCGCAGCCACCCGCTTGGGCAAGAACGCCGGCAAGTAGAGCCCCACATACGCATCAAACACCCGCATGCCTTCCTCGGCCATGCGCGGGGTGATTTGCCCATGCTGATGCACCGAGCGCGCGTAGACGCGGTCGCTCAGTTCCAGGGCCAGGGCAAACACGTCGACATCGGCGGGCAGGCTCGGCACCTCGAAGTGCCGGTTGAACACCTCAAACATCAGGTTTCCCAGCTCCAGGTCGTGCTGGCGGTCGGCCTGTGTCACTTCGGTCAACCCGTGCTGGGCCAGGATCAATTGGCGGGCGGCGGCGTCGTTGCTGTAGATGCTGAGCATGCGCTGCTCCACCACGCAGGACAGGTCGCGCCAGTGCTTGAGTGAATCATGATCGATGGGCGCCTGAATGGCCGCGCGAAAGGCCGCATGAACGTCAGCGGTCAGCGCCTCCAGCAACGCCGGCACGCTGGCGAAGAAGTGATACACAGATGACGGTGGAATCTGCGCCCGCTCGGCCACGCTGTAGATCGACAGGCTGGCCACGCCTTCGGCGGCCAGCAAGGTGCGGGCGGCGTCGAGGATCGCGTCGATCCGGGCCTGGCTGCGGGCGCGGGGTTTGCGAAGAGTGGCAGGGCGATTCATTGAAGTCTCCTACAGGGCAGCGGGCATTGTACGCAGAGCCACTGGATGATCCATACCCTGTGGCGAGGGAGCTTGCTCCCGCTGGACTGCGCAGCAGGCCCAAGACCTGCACCTCGGTTCCGCCTGAAAGAACCCGGTGTTCTTATTGGGGCCGCTTCGCAGCCCGGCGGGAGCAAGCTCCCTCGCCACAACAGCCATAAAAAAACGCCGTAGGCCAAAGGCCTGCGGCGTTTTTTTTAGCTCGGCAACCGCTTACACGGTATGCAGGTACCAGTTGTACTCAAGGTCGGAGATGGAGTGTTCGAACTCCTCCAGCTCACTTTCCTTACAGGCGACGAAGATATCGATGTATTTAGGATCGATGTACTTGGCCATCACCTCGCTGTCGTCCAACTCGCGCAGGGCATCACGCAGGTTGTTCGGCAGGCTCTGTTCGTTCTGCTCGTAGCTGTTGCCTTCCACCGGTGCGCCAGGCTCGATCTTGTTGGTCAGGCCGTGATGCACGCCCGCCAATACCGAAGCCATCAGCAGGTAAGGGTTGGCATCAGCCCCGGCCACACGGTGTTCGATACGTACGGCGTCAGACGAGCCGGTCGGTACGCGAATCGCCACGGTGCGGTTATCCAAGCCCCAGCACGGCGAGTTCGGCACGTAGAACTGTGCGCCGAAACGACGGTAGGAGTTGACGTTAGGGCACAGGAACGCCATTTGGGCGGGTAGGGTCTCCAGCACACCGCCGATCGCGTGACGCAATGCGGCGTTCTGCTCGGGATCCTCGCTGGCAAAGATGTTCTTGCCGTCCTTGTCCAGGATCGAAATGTGTACGTGTAAGCCGTTGCCTGCCTGGCCCGGGTAAGGCTTGGCCATGAAGGTGGTGTCCATCTCATGGTCGTAGGCGATGTTCTTGATCAAGCGCTTGAGCAGTACCGCGTAGTCGCAGGCCTTTATAGGGTCGGCAACGTGGTGCAGGTTCACTTCGAACTGCGCCGGGGCACTTTCCTTGACGATGGCGTCGGCAGGGATGCCTTGCTCTTTTGCACCTTCCAGAATGTCCTGGAGGCAGTCGACGTATTCGTCGAGGTCGTCGATCAGGTAGACCTGTGTCGAATGCGGGCGTTTGCCGGAGATCGGCGAGCGGGGCGGTTGTGGCCGGCCATTCACGTTCTCCTGGTCAATCAGGTAGAACTCCAGCTCGAATGCGGCGCAGATGGTCAGACCGAGGTCGTCAAATTTGCTTACAACTTGGCGGAGTACTTCGCGAGGATCGGCGAAGAAAGGTTCACCTTCGAGTTCGTGCATGGTCATCAGCAGTTGCGCGGTTGGGCGCTTTTGCCAGGGTTCATTGCACAGGGTGTCGGGGATTGGATAACAGATTCGGTCAGCATCACCGATGTCCAGACCCAGGCCGGTGCTTTCCACCGTTGAGCCATTGATATCCAGGGCAAATAGAGAGGCAGGCAGGTTAATGCCCTTCTCGTAAACCTTGTGGAGGCTGGTGCGTTCGATGCGCTTGCCGCGCACCACACCATTCATATCCGCAATTAGAAGGTCTACGTACAGAACCTCAGGATGATCCTTAAGGAACGCGTTCGCTTCGTTAAGCTGAACGGCACGCGGGGGTACCGACATGATGCAACACCTTTGTTGTTAAAAATATCAATCATTGATCTCTTCGGGTTTCAGTCAACCCGAACGGCATGCCGAAGTCAAGCGAGGCCTTTTTTGCCCTAAAAAAGCGCCGTGAGGGCTTTTTTGGGGCTTTTTGGGGCGATTTTTTGGGATTGGTGCTCTTGGAACCAGCACGTTTGAGCGGGCCGTGTTGTATTTTTTACGGGGGTGTTGTGTAAAAAAATGAACAAGGCTAAGCTCGATTCAAACCCATAACAGCAATAATACCGGGGTGCTTCATGTCTCGCCTGCCGTTAATCGGCGTCACCGCCTGCTCCAAACAGGTCGGTCTGCATGCTTATCACATCAGTGGCGACAAATACGTCCGTGCAGTGGCCACCGCTGCCAAGGGCTTGCCGTTGATTATTCCGTCCCTGGCGGATCTGCTCGACCCGGCCAATATTCTTGACGGTCTGGACGGCATTCTATTTACCGGCTCACCTTCCAATATCGAACCCTTTCACTACGACGGTCCGGCCAGCGCGCCCGGGACTGCTCATGATTCTGCACGGGACCAAACCACCCTGCCGCTGCTGCGTGCAGCCATAGCGGCCGGTGTTCCGGTGCTGGGGATTTGCCGTGGCTTCCAGGAAATGAACGTGGCGTTTGGCGGCAGCCTGCACCAGAAGGTTCATGAAGTGCCGGGCATGATGGATCACCGCGAAGACGACACCCAGCCGCTGGACATCCAGTACGGCCCGGCACATCCGGTAACCATCTCCCCGAATGGGGTATTGGCAAGCCTGGGCTTGCCGTCGACGATCCAGGTCAACTCGATTCATTCACAGGGCATTGATCGCCTGGCGGCCGGTTTCCAGGTCGAGGCCACCGCGCCGGATGGCCTGATCGAAGGCTTTTCAGTGCCCGCGGGCAAGGCTTTTGCTTTAGGAGTGCAATGGCACCCCGAATGGCAGGTAAGCTCTAACCCGCACTACCTCGCAATCTTCCAGGCATTTGGCAATGCCTGTCGAAAGCGGGTGATGCAACGCGACGCGGATGCTGCGTCAACTTACGCCTGACCTTTAATGGATGTCAGGAAACACAGCCCAGAGGCATTTATGAGTAACAACCTCGACCAGCTCACCGATTGGTTGAAAGACCACAAGATCACAGAAGTCGAATGCATGATTGGCGACCTCACCGGCATCACCCGGGGCAAGATCTCGCCGACCAACAAGTTCATCGCCGAAAAAGGCATGCGCCTGCCCGAAAGCGTTCTGTTGCAGACCGTGACCGGCGACTATGTCGAAGACGACATCTATTACGAATTGCTCGACCCGGCCGACATCGACATGATCTGCCGCCCGGACGAGAACGCGGTGTACCTTGTGCCCTGGGCCATAGAGCCTACGGCCCAGGTGATCCACGACACCTACGACAAGCAAGGCAACCCGATCGAGCTGTCGCCGCGCAACGTGCTCAAGAAAGTCCTCAAGCTCTACGCCGACAAGGGCTGGCAGCCCATCGTGGCGCCGGAGATGGAGTTCTACCTGACCAAACGCTGCGAAGACCCGGACTTCCCGCTGCAACCGCCGATTGGCCGCTCCGGTCGCCCGGAGACTGGCCGCCAGTCCTTCTCTATAGAAGCGGCCAACGAATTCGACCCGTTGTTCGAAGACGTCTACGACTGGTGCGAATTGCAGGAACTGGACCTCGACACGTTGATCCACGAAGACGGCACGGCGCAGATGGAAATCAACTTCCGTCACGGCGACGCACTGTCCCTGGCCGACCAGATCCTGGTGTTCAAGCGCACCATGCGCGAAGCGGCGCTCAAGCACGACGTGGCGGCCACCTTCATGGCCAAGCCCATGACCGGCGAGCCCGGCAGCGCGATGCACCTGCACCAGAGCATCATCGATATCGCCACCGGCAAGAACGTGTTCTCCAATGAAGACGGGACCAAGAGCGAGCTGTTTCTGCACCACATCGGCGGCCTGCAGAAGTTCATCCCCGAGCTGCTGCCGCTGTTCGCCCCTAACGTCAACTCGTTCCGCCGCTTCCTGCCCGACACCTCGGCGCCGGTCAACGTGGAGTGGGGCGAAGAGAACCGCACCGTTGGCCTGCGGGTTCCGGACGCCGGCCCACAAAACCGTCGGGTGGAAAACCGCCTGCCCGGTGCCGACGCCAACCCGTACCTGGCGATCGCTGCCAGCCTGCTGTGTGGCTACATCGGCATGGTCGAAGGCATCAGCCCAAGCGCGCCGGTGGTGGGTCGTGGTTACGAGCGCCGCAACCTGCGCCTGCCGCTGACCATCGAAGACGCCCTGGAACGCATGGAAAACAGCAAGACCATCGAGAAATACCTGGGTCACAAATTCATCACAGGCTACGTCGCGGTCAAGCGGGCCGAGCATGAAAACTTCAAGCGCGTGATCAGTTCGTGGGAGCGGGAATTCCTGCTCTTCGCCGTCTGATGCGCCGGGCGCGCCCTTCAAACGGCGCGTCCTCACCTGAAACATCTAGGAGATTGGTATGTCCAGCAACAACCCGCAAACCCGTGAATGGCAAGCCTTGAGCAGCGATCACCACCTGGCGCCGTTCAGCGACTTCAAGCAATTGAAAGAGAAAGGCCCACGGATCATCACCAAAGCCCACGGCGTTTACCTGTGGGACAGCGAAGGCAACAAGATTCTCGACGGCATGGCCGGCCTGTGGTGCGTGGCGATCGGTTACGGTCGCGATGAACTGGCTGATGCGGCCGCCAAGCAGATGAAAGAACTGCCTTACTACAACCTGTTCTTCCAGACCGCCCACCCGCCGGTGCTGGAACTGGCCAAAGCCATCTCCGATATCGCCCCGCAGGGCATGAACCACGTGTTCTTCACCGGCTCCGGCTCCGAAGGCAACGACACCATGCTGCGTATGGTCCGCCACTACTGGGCGATCAAAGGCCAGCCGAACAAGAAAACCATCATCAGCCGCAAGAATGGCTACCACGGTTCAACCGTGGCCGGCGCCAGCCTGGGCGGCATGACTTATATGCATGAACAAGGCGACTTGCCGATCCCGGGCATCGTCCACATCGCCCAGCCTTACTGGTTCGGCGAAGGCGGCGACATGAGCCCGGAAGAATTCGGCGTGTGGGCGGCCAACCAGCTGGAAGAGAAGATCCTGGAACTGGGCGTGGACAACGTCGGTGCCTTTATTGCCGAGCCGATCCAGGGTGCCGGTGGCGTGATCGTGCCGCCAGACAGCTACTGGCCGCGCATCAAGGAAATCCTCGCCAAGTACGACATCCTGTTCGTGGCTGACGAAGTGATCTGTGGGTTTGGCCGCACCGGTGAGTGGTTCGGTAGCGATTTCTACGGCCTCAAGCCCGACATGATGACCATCGCCAAGGGCCTGACCTCCGGCTACATCCCGATGGGCGGCCTGATCGTGCGCGACGAAGTGGTCGCCGTGCTGAACGAAGGCGGTGATTTCAACCACGGCTTCACCTATTCCGGTCACCCGGTGGCGGCAGCGGTAGCCCTGGAAAACATCCGCATCATGCGCGATGAACAAATTGTTAAGCGCGTGCACGACGAAACGGCACCCTATTTGCAAAAGCGTTTGAGGGAACTGGCTGATCACCCGTTGGTGGGTGAAGTTCGCGGTGTGGGCATGCTCGGTGCCATCGAGCTGGTTCAGGACAAGGCAACGCGCAAGCGTTATGAAGGCCGTGGTGTTGGCATGATCTGCCGCACGTTCTGCTTCGAGAATGGCCTGATCATGCGCGCCGTGGGCGACACCATGATCATTTCGCCACCGTTGGTGATCAGCAAGGCCGAGATAGACGAGTTGGTGACCAAGGCGCGGCACTGCCTGGACCTGACTTTGGCGGCATTGCAGGGCTAAATGCTAGGCTCAGAACGCAGCGCCTGTCGGGCGCTGCCTCTGGGATGTTAGAAAAGCGGGGCATTGGTTGAAAGCCAGCCCCTGAACTTGCCAGACTGTCGCCCTGTTTTGTCGCCCTTAGACGGGCTGCGAAACACGTTGTAATTAAAGAACGAACGTGGCCCAAAAAAGAAAAAATTGGAGCATGACCGAATGAAGGCATTAGGTTTGAAGAACGCTGGCAAGACCCTCCTGGCCTTGTCCCTGATGGGGGCCATGGCAGGCGCGGCACACGCCGACGATAAAGTGCTGCACGTTTATAACTGGTCCGACTACATCGCACCGGACACCATCGCGAACTTTGAAAAAGAGTCCGGGATCAAGGTGGTCTATGACGTGTTCGACTCCAACGAAACCCTGGAAGCCAAGTTGCTGGCAGGCAAGTCCGGCTACGACATTGTCGTGCCGTCGAACAACTTCCTCGCCAAGCAGATCAAGGCCGGTGTTTACCAGGAACTGGACAAGTCCAAGCTGTCGAACTACGACAACCTGAACAAGTCCCTGCTTAAAGCAGTGTCCATCAGCGACCCGGACAACAAGCACGCCTTCCCGTACATGTGGGGCTCGATCGGCATCGGCTACAACCCGGAGAAGGTCAAGGCCGCACTGGGCATCGACAAGATCGACTCGTGGGACACCATCCTCAAGCCGGAAAACCTCGCCAAGCTCAAAGGCTGCGGTGTGAGCTTCCTCGATTCGCCAACCGAAATGCTGCCGGTGGCACTGCATTACCTGGGCCTGCCGACCGACACCCAGAAGAAGGAAGACCTCAAGCAAGCCGAGGCCCTGTTCCTCAAACTGCGTCCTTCGATCGGCTACTTCCACTCGTCCAAGTACATTTCCGACCTGGCCAACGGCAACATCTGCGTAGCCGTGGGTTATTCGGGTGACGTGCAACAGGCCAAGTCCCGCGCGGCTGAAGCCGGTGGCAAGGTCAAGGTTGCCTATGACATTCCGAAAGAAGGTGCCGGCAGCTTCTATGACATGGTCGCCATCCCTAAAGATGCCGAAAACGTCGACGCTGCCTACAAGTTCATGAACTACCTGCTGAAGCCGGAAGTCATGGCGGGCATTACCAACAGCGTACGTTTCCCGAACGGTAACGAGAAAGCTACCGCGTTGGTCGACAAAGACATCACCAGCGACCCAGGCATTTATCCGCCAGCGGACGTGCAAGCCAAGCTGTATGCCATTGCTGACTTGCCGGCTGCTACTCAGCGGGAAATGACCCGCAGCTGGACCAAAATCAAATCGGGCAAGTAAAGCCGCTTTGATACCTGTTTTGCTAACTGCCGCGATGCGCGCGGTGGTTAGCGAAACAATTAAATGACAGAAAGTTTTGCCGGATCGGTTTATCGAGGGTAAGTTGCGCGCCGGTTTTGTTGCCGGGCAACAACTTCGGGCCCAACTATTTAAGAGGACCTCCACTTGCCAATTTCTTTATTTCGCAAAGCCTTGCTGGTGGGTGCAGGTATCACGCTGGCTGTCAGCGTGCAGGCCGCGCCGACTGTGCATATTTATAACTGGTCGGACTATATCGGCCCGGACACCCTGGCCAACTTTGAAAAGGCCACCGGCATCAAGCCGGTCTACGACGTGTTTGACTCCAACGAAACCCTGGAAGGCAAGTTGCTCGCCGGGCGTACCGGGTATGACGTGGTCGTGCCGTCGAACCACTTCCTCGGCAAGCAGATCAAGGCCGGCGCGTTCCAGAAGCTCGACAAGTCGCAACTGACCCACTACGCCAACCTCGACCCGGCGCTGCTCAAGCGCCTGGAAAAGAACGACCCGGGCAACCAGTACGCCGTGCCGTATCTGTGGGGCACCAACGGCATTGGCTACAACGTCGACAAGGTCAAGGAAGTGCTGGGCGTCGACCATATCGACTCCTGGGCCGTGCTGTTCGAGCCGGAAAACATGAAGAAGCTGGCCACGTGCGGTGTGTCGTTCATGGACTCGGCGGATGAAATGCTGCCGGCGGTCCTCAACTACATGGGCCTCAACCCCAACAGCACCAACCCTGAAGACTACAAGAAGGCTGAAGAGAAACTCCTGAAAGTGCGTCCCTACGTGACCTACTTCCATTCTTCCAAATACATCTCGGACCTGGCCAACGGCAACATCTGCGTGGCGGCCGGCTTCTCCGGTGATGTGTTCCAGGCCAAGGCTCGTGCAGCCGAGGCGGGCAAGGGCGTGAACATCGCCTACGTGATTCCGAAAGAAGGCGGCAACCTGTGGTTCGACGTGCTGGCCATCCCCAAGGATGCCACCAACGTCAAAGAGGCCCTCGCCTTCATCAACTATTTGCTGAAACCTGAAGTGATCGCTCAGGTCAGTGATTACGTCGGTTACGCCAACCCTAACCCAGGGGCGGACAAACTGATGGAGCAATCGATACGCACCGACGAAGCGGTTTACCCACCGCAGGCGGTTCTCGACCGGACTTTTGTCAACTTCGAGCTACCCCCGAAAGTGCAACGTTTGATGACCCGTAGCTGGACCAAGGTCAAGACGGGCAAGTAAGGCTTAACGCTCAAACTATCCAAGGCTGGCCCGTATTGGGCGAGCTGCACTCTTTTTATTCTGGGAGTTTCGTAAATGGCAGTTGCCTCCGGCGCCTATAAGAAAGCCCTCGAGGGCGACCAGACACCGAAAAAGGTGCTGGTCAAAATCGACCGGGTCACGAAGAAGTTCGACGAGACGATTGCGGTGGACGATGTGTCCCTGGAAATCAAGAAAGGCGAAATCTTCGCCTTGCTCGGCGGATCGGGTTCGGGCAAATCCACCTTGCTGCGCATGCTCGCAGGCTTCGAGCGCCCAACGGAAGGACGCATTTACCTCGACGGTGTGGACATCACCGACATGCCGCCGTACGAGCGGCCGATCAACATGATGTTCCAGTCCTACGCCTTGTTCCCCCACATGACCGTGGCCCAGAACATCGCGTTTGGCCTGCAGCAGGACAAAATCCCCAAGGCCGAGGTCGACGCCCGTGTGGCCGAGATGCTCAAGCTGGTGCAGATGAGCCAGTACGCCAAGCGCAAGCCGCACCAGCTGTCTGGCGGCCAGCGTCAGCGGGTGGCGCTGGCGCGTTCCCTGGCCAAGCGTCCGAAACTGCTGCTGCTCGATGAGCCGATGGGCGCACTCGACAAGAAGCTGCGTTCGCAGATGCAACTGGAACTGGTGGAGATCATCGAGCGCGTGGGCGTGACCTGCGTGATGGTGACCCACGACCAGGAAGAGGCCATGACCATGGCCGAGCGCATCGCGATCATGCACCTGGGCTGGATCGCCCAGATCGGCAGTCCGATCGACATCTATGAAACGCCGACCAGCCGCCTGGTGTGCGAGTTCATCGGCAACGTCAACATCTTCGACACCCAGGTGGTGGACGACGCCGAAGGCCACGCGGTACTCAAGTGCCCGGACCTGGACCGCGATATCTACGTCGGCTACGGCATCGCCACTTCGGTGGAAGACAAGTCGGTGACCTACGCCATCCGCCCTGAAAAGCTGCTGGTGACCACCGAAATGCCGACCTGCGAGCACAACTGGTCCAGCGGCAAGGTGCACGACATCGCCTACCTTGGCGGCCATTCGGTGTTCTACGTCGAATTGCCGAGCGGCAAGCTGGTGCAATCCTTCGTGGCCAACGCCGAACGCCGTGGCCAGCGCCCTACCTGGGGCGACCAGGTGTACGTGTGGTGGGAAGACGACAGCGGCGTGGTACTTCGCTCATGAACATGAAGAAGTTCAAACGCCAGCTGCAACGAATAACCCCCGGTGGCCGGCATGTGGTCATCGGGATCCCTTTCCTCTGGTTGTTCCTGTTCTTCATGCTGCCGTTCTTCATCGTCTTGAAGATCAGCTTTGCCGAAGCCGACGTGGCGATCCCGCCTTACACCGAGATCTACACCTTCGTTGAGCAGAAACTGCAGTTGGTGCTGAACCTGGCCAACTACGGGATGCTGGGCGATGACGAGTTGTACATCGCGGCGTACCTGGGCTCGCTGAAGATGGCGTTTTTCAGCACCATCCTCTGCCTGCTGATCGGCTACCCGATGGCCTACGCCATTGCCAGCGCACGCAAGGAAATCCAGACCGTGCTGGTGCTGCTGATCATGATGCCGACCTGGACTGCGATCCTGATCCGGGTCTACGCGTGGATGGGCATCCTCAGCAACAACGGTTTGCTCAACGGCTTCCTGATGTCCATCGGGTTGATCAACGAACCGCTGCAGATCCTCAACACCAACATCGCGGTGTATATCGGCGTGGTCTATTCGTACCTGCCGTTCATGATCCTGCCGCTGTACGCCAACCTGGTGAAGCACGACCAGAGCCTGCTGGAGGCCGCATCGGACCTGGGTTCGAGTACCTTCAACAGCTTCTGGAAAATCACCGTGCCGCTGTCCAAGAACGGCATCATCGCCGGCTGCATGCTGGTGTTTATCCCGGTGGTGGGCGAGTTCGTGATCCCGGAACTGCTGGGCGGTCCGGAAACCCTGATGATCGGTAAAGTGTTGTGGCAAGAATTCTTCAACAACCGTGACTGGCCGGTGGCGTCTGCCCTGGCGGTGGTGATGCTGGCGATCCTGATCGTGCCGATCATCCTGTTCAACCGCAGCCAAGCCAAAGAGATGGAGGGCAAGATATGAAGCGCGTCAGTTTCTCAAGCTTCATGCTGGTGGCGGGGTTGCTGTTCATCTACCTGCCGATGCTGATCCTGGTGATCTACTCGTTCAACGAATCCAAACTGGTGACGGTGTGGGGCGGTTGGTCGATCAAGTGGTACGTCGGCCTGTTGGACAACACCCAGTTGATGGGCTCGGTCGGTCGCTCCCTGGAAATCGCCTGCTACACCGCGATTGCGGCGGTGGCACTCGGTACATTGGCGGCGTTCGTGCTGACGCGCATCAGCCAGTTCAAGGGCCGCACGCTGTTCGGCGGCCTGGTGACGGCGCCGCTGGTGATGCCGGAAGTGATCACCGGCCTGTCGCTGTTGCTGCTGTTCGTGGCCATGGCGCAGATGATCGGCTGGCCGCAGGAACGTGGCCTGGTGACCATCTGGATCGCCCACACCACGTTCTGTTCGGCGTATGTGGCGGTGGTGGTGTCGGCGCGCTTGCGTGAGCTGGACCTGTCGATTGAAGAGGCAGCCATGGACCTGGGTGCGCGGCCGTGGAAGGTGTTCTTCCTGATCACCATTCCGATGATCGCGCCGTCGCTGGCGGCGGGCGGCATGATGTCGTTCGCGCTGTCGCTGGATGACCTGGTGTTGGCCAGCTTCGTGTCGGGGCCGGGTTCGACCACGTTGCCGATGGAAGTGTTCTCGGCGGTTCGCCTGGGGGTTAAACCCGAGATCAACGCCGTGGCCAGCCTGATTCTGTTGGCGGTGTCGATCGTGACGTTCCTGGTGTGGTTCTTCAGCCGTCGTGCGGAAGAGCACCGCAAGAAAGCGATCCAGCAGGCGATTGAGGAAGCGGCTGCGGATGGTTGGGAGAAGCCGGCGGATTCGCGTCGGGCTCCAGCACCGGTCTAATCAGGTAGCCCTGAAGAAACCGGATCAAAAATGTGGGAGCGGGCTTGCTCGCGAAAGCGCAGTGTCAGTCACCGGATGTATTGACTGATCCACTGCCTTCGCGAGCAAGCCCGCTCCCACATTTTGATTGCATTCCAATTCGGGTTAAGCAGTCCAAGGCGACTTGCGAATCACCTCGACGAAGTTCATCGGCTTGAACCCAGGCTCCTGATCCACCAGCACATCGGTCTTCACGTTGCCAAACGTGGTCTGCGGGCGATGGCGCAGGCCGTCGGCAAACGCGCAGATGATGCACTCCTTGAACCCTTCACCCCGTGGATGCGCATGCACCACCGCTTCGCGCTGCACGCTGGTAAACGCCGCGTACTCCATTCCCAGCACATCCATTTCCACGCCCGCGGTCACCAGCGCCACGGTTGGACGCAAGTGCTTGGGCACCCCCGGTGTGGTGTGCAGGGCGATGGACAACCACACCTGTTCGATGTCGTCATCGCTCAACCCGTAAGGCTTGAGAAAGTCCGCCGCCGCGTTGGCGCCGTCCACTTCAAAGCGTTCGTCGTCACTGCGGTGACCTTCCACCAGGCCCAGGTCGTGGAACATCGCGCCGACGTACAGCAACTCCGGGTTATAGGCCAACTGCTGGCGCTCGCCGCTCAATGCGCCGAACAGGAACACCCGGCGGGAGTGGTGGTAGAGCAGGTCGGATTCGATGTCGCGGATGTATTCGGTGGTGGCCTTGGCCAGGGCGCTGTCCGGGATCTTGATGCCGGCGATGGTGGTGCTCATGGTCGTTCTCCTCAAGAAAGCGCCGGGGTTGGCGCCGATGAGTCCAGTCTGGTCGCGCGCCCGCGAAGGGGCCATCGCGGCGAGGATGCGATCCCGGCCAATGTGCCGCGATATCGCGCCAAGGCTATGCGCGATCAAATGTAGGAGCTGGCTTGCCTGCGATAGCATCACCTCGGTATACCTGCTACACCGAGGTGTCTGCATCGCCGGCAAGCCAGCTCCTACAAGGGTTGTGTTTATTCAGTTAGAAAAAGGTGTTCCTGCTCATGGGCAAAACCGTCGCCATCCTGATCTTCCCCGGCGTCCAGTCACTGGACGTGACCGGGCCCCTGGATGTGTTCTGCGAGGCCAACCGTTTTCTGCCGCCCGAGGCGCATTACCAGTTGGAGGTGATTGGCCTGGGGCACGGCAACATGGCCTGTTCCAACGGCTTGTCGTTGCAGGCACACCGGCATTTCAGCGAGGCCCTCGAGCCTTACGACTTGCTGTTGATGGCCGGCGGGCCTCAGCTGCCCTTCGAGGATTTCGGCCCGGTGTTCAATCAATGGCTGCGTGACGCCAGTGCGCGAGCCCGGCGCTTCGGCTCCATCTGCAACGGTGCCTTTATGCTCGCCCGCGCCGGGTTGCTGGACGGGCGCACCGTCACCACCCACTGGGGCGACGCTGCCGATCTGGCCGCCTTATGCCCATCGGCCCAGGTCGAAGCCGACCGCCTCTATGTGCAGGACGGCAACCTCTACACCTCGGCCGGGGTGACGGCGGGCATCGACCTGTCGCTGTACCTGCTGGCCCAGGACCACGGCCCGGAAGTCGCCCTCAGCGTGGCCAAGCGCCTGGTGGTGTTCACCCAGCGTTCCGGCGGGCAGTCGCAGTTCAGCCCGTTCCTGACACCCCACGCGCAAGCCACCTCGGCGGTGGCGCTGGTGCAGCTGTATGTATTGGCCAACCTGACGGGCGACCTGACCATCGCCGACCTGGCCAAAGCCGCCAACATGAGCGCGCGCAACTTCTCGCGGGTATTTGCCCGGGAGGCGCAGATCACTCCGGCGGAGTTCGTCGAGCGGGCGCGGGTGGATGCGGCGCGGGTGATGCTCGAAAGCACCCACGCACCGCTCAAGACCGTGGCGTATCAATGCGGCTTTCGCGATGCCCAGCACATGCGCAGTGTGTTCAATCGCCGGCTGGGCGTGACGCCGCAACAATTCCGGCTTAACTTTGCGGCGCCGGTTTGAGCGTGTCATAGGCTTCCAGGGCGCGCAGCGAGTAGATATACGCCGCGCCGGCATTCAGCGAGATCGCGGTGGCCAGGGTCGCGGCCACTTCTTCGCGGGTGGCGCCGGCCTTGATCGCCGCGTCGGCATGCACGCCGATGCAGCCGTCACAGCGAGTGGTGATGGCCACGGCGATGGAAATCAGCTCGCGGGTCTTGGCATCGAGGACGTCATTTTCCTCGGCTGCTTCCCCCAGCGCCATGTAGGCTTTGACCATCTTCGGGTTGCTCTTGCCCAGCGCGCCAAAGGCTTTCTTCACGGTAGGCAGCAAGTCGGACCAGTTATTGAACATCGTGTTAACTCCTGAGCGGGTTGGGTGTGAAGCCAGTGTGCGCGGTTCAGGTTTGGCGCTTTTGTTCGATCCACTCACCTTTTTGACCGATGCTCGCAAATGAACTCCATCGACACCCTCATCGCGTTGGCCAACCTGCGGGGCAGCCTGGACCTGCGTTGCCAGTTCCAGGGCGCCTGGGCCATGGACCACGAGCCCGAGCCGCTGGGCGTGGCGCCGTATCACATTGTGCTGACGGGCACGTGCCGCGCCGAATTGTCCGGCGGGCAGCAGGTGACGCTGGAGGAGGGCGACATCCTGTTGATGCCCGGTGGCGCGACGCACCTGGTGCGCAGCCAGGGCGCGCGGGTAAAGCCGGTGGCGCAGACCGTGATCGAAGGCGGCTTGCTGCCGATCCATCGCCTGGGCGGTGAGCAGCCGGACGTGGACATGCTCTGCGGCAGCTTTCGCTACAACCGCCAGTCGTTGCTGTTCAGTGCGTTGCCGGACTACCTGGTGGTGTCCAGCCGGCAGTGGCAGGCCGATGGACAGTTGGCGGCATTGATCGCACTGCTGCGCAGCGAGGCGGACGGGCAGCGGCTGGGGGCGCGGTTTTTCATTGATGCGCTGTCGTCGGCGTTGTTCACCCTGATCCTGCGGGCATGGCTGACGCAGCAAGCGCCGGTGGCGGGCACCTTTGCCTTGTTGACCGACAAACGCCTGGGCAAGGCCTGGCAGGCGATGCTGGCGGATCCTGGGAATGAGTGGACCATCGACAGCCTGGCCAGCGCCGCGTCGATGTCCCGGGCGACCTTCATGCGTGGGTTTGTCAAAGTGGCGGGTGTGTCGCCGTGGGTGTTGCTGACGCAGTTGCGCATGGAGCTGGCGTTCAACCTGCTGCATCAGTCGCGGCTGAGCCTGACGGATATTGCCGCTCGGGCGGGGTATCAATCCCAGGCGGCGTTCAGCAAGAAATTCAAGGAAACCTACGGTGAGGCGCCGGGGCGGCTGCGTACCCGCTAGAAGCAACAACGCAAATCAAAATGTGGGAGCGGGCTTGCTCGCGAATGCGGAGTGTCAGTCACCAGATGTATTGACTGACCCACCGCATTCGCGAGCAAGCCCGCTCCCACATTGGTTTTATGTCGGTAGCGGGATTTTCGTTCAGCGCAGGATCTTCGGCGCTTCATCCCGTGGCAGGTTATTGCGCAATGCAGGCTGTCCAGGTGCTTCCTGATAACCACCGCCGAGTTGTTCGGCCAACTGCCGCGCCACATCCTCGCCCAACGCCTTCGACACTTCCCGCACCACGCGAGGCCGGTTCAGGCTCACGCGCACGTCACGGTTGTTCACCAGCTTGGTGTCCTGGCCTTCGCCCATGGCGGTAAACGCCGAGGTGATCTCAAAGGTGCGGGTGTTGATCAGGCTGAAATCCGCCACCAGCGTCAGGCCCAGCACCGCCGAGTAGCTGTTGGTGTGGTCCAGCGCGTTGATGTCCTGGGTGAAGTCGATGTCCGACAAGGTGCCGAACAGCACGTAGTCCGCACCCTTGAAGTTACCGGCCTTGATCCGCTTGATCACGTCATACACATCGCCCTTGGCGTCTGCGGTGTAAGGCGTGCCCTGCACCAGCTGGAACTGCCGCGACTTGAGGATTTCCCCCTTGATGTCGCCGCTGAACTTGCGCAGCTCGGTCTGCTCGATGTAGCTGGTACGGCTTTCATACTCGCTGTAGCTCGAGGCGCCGCTGGCGTTGTAGGCGCTGGCCTGGAAATTGTTGCTGGCCGCGACCTGGTGGATGTATTCCTCCACGCGAGCCTCGTAGGCCAGGTCGGTTACCGCGATCTTCGGTGCGGCCGAGGCGCCAAAGGCGCACAGCAGGCCGATCATGCCGATCCATGCACGCATTGCTTAGCGCTCCGTGGTCTTGCGGATTTCTTTTTCGTCCATCCATTCGGCCAGGCCGCTTTCGACGTCGACCAGTTGCAGGCTGAACTTGTAGAACACGTCCTTGTAGTCCGAGCTGCGCTTGACGATGGAGCTGATGGAGCCTTCCAGGCGGTACTTGGCGGCGACCATGTTGCCGGTCTTGCTGACGGTCGACTTCTTGTACAGGCCGCTCTGGTTCTGCAGCTTCAGTTGGTCGACCTGGCTTTGCATGTCGGTGTTGTCGCTGGCGAAGCGGGCGGTGCCGGTCTTCATCAGCTGGGTCTTGATCGACGTGGTGATCTCGCGGGTATCGATGTACTCGCTGGTCTTGTTCTTCACGTCATACACCTGCACCACCGGACGGCCTTGCAGGATGCCGGACTGGGCCAGGGAGCGGGTCATGCTTTCGGCGATCATCTGCAGGTCGGTGGAGCCGAACTCGTTGGTCACCAGTTCCACGGCCTTGCTGTCGCCGTAGCTGATGTTTTTACCGCCCAGGACTGGCGAGGTGTTGGCGCAGCCGCTGGCCAGGACGGCCACCACGGCGAGGAACGAGAAGCGTGCAAACATGGGGATGTCTCTCTGAAACTGAATGAGTGGGTGGATCAAGGCGTCTTCACTTCAAGGCGGAAGTCGGCAGCCTGGGGCAGGTTGGCGATGGCCGGCAGGAAGGTCGCCTGGTTTGCGTAGAGGTTCAGCACCTTCCAGGTCTCTTCATCACCCACCGGGAAACCGTCGGCACCCAGCCAGGCGAAGCGGTAATACATCATCTGGTTGCTGCTGGTGATGTTGCTCAACTGCACCTTGGCGGTCAGGAAACCGTTTTCCCGGGCGACCCGGATGGCGCCGACGGCGATGCCCTTGAACTTGCCCATCACCACGATCTTGCTCGCGGCGCTTCCGGGTTCCGGCGGTGGCGGGGTGGCGCAACCGGCCAGCAGGACCAGCGCCAGGGCGCCGAGGATGAAATGACGCATAGCGTGCTCCTTAAGGTTGTTTGAGAGTGGCGACGGCCTGGGGCGGATTGTTCTGCACCACGTGGGCTGCAAGACCGCCGGCGAAGACCTGGTTGCCGACCACGCGCAGGGTGATCACCTGGTAGCGCTGATCGGCCTTGACCGTCACCAGCGTGCCGCCCAGGGCGTTGGGCAGGCTGACCTGGTGCTCGCCGTGCTTGAGGCGCAGGCGTGTCACCTGGGTCATGTCCGGCAGGGTGCGCCAGGTGCGGGTGTCGGCGCCTTCGGTGACGGCCGAGGCAATACCGAGTACCAGGCCTGCCATCGGGTTGGTCTTGTTCAGGTTGTTCTGGGTGATGCCGCGAGTGACGGCGCGCACGGTGGTGCGCAGGATGATCCCCGGCATGTCATCCCGCAGGGCGCGGCGGGACATGGCGGTGGTGCTGTTGAGGGCAGTGAGGTTCTGTTGCCAGCCGTCGACACCGATCTGGGCGAAGGGCGCGGTCGAGGTGTCGGGCTTGATCACCGGGAACGACAGTGGCGTGATCACCAGGTGGCCGTCGATGGGGATCGGCAACGGCAGGCGAATCGAGTCGCGGGCCGGCGCCAGGCCGCTTTGCACCACGATCAGCACGTCAGTCTCGTCCGCACCGACCTTGGATTTGTCCAGGTCGAGCAGGGCCTGTTCCAGCAGCGGTGTGTTGGGGCGCAGTTCGGCGGCCTTGCGATAACCCGGTGCGGCCAGGTCTTTTTCGCCCAGGGCTTCGTAGACGAAGCCGGCCAGGTAGTGGCTGAAAGCGCTCTGGTAGCTGTTCTTCAGGCCTACCACTTCAGGGGCGTTGAGGCTCTCCACCGGGTAGCCGCGCAGGTCCTTGAACTGGGTCGCGATGCCCTGGCGCTCGGCCTCGTTTTCGCTCTTGAGGTATTCCTTGTCCCGCAGGTCGGCAATCACCGCTTCGCGTTCGTGGGTCTTCTTGATCTCGGTGCGGGCACCGTCGAAGTCATTCAGCGCCAGCAGGTTGAGGGCCATCTGGGTGGTCAGCATGACCTTTTCGTAGTCGTAGCCTTCGTAGCGGCGGACCTTGTCATTGACCAGGAAGGCGCCGAACTGCGCGAGGTACTTGTCGGTGTCGAACTTGACCGACTCTTCCCACTTGTAGACTTGCAGGTCGGCGCTGCGCCAGGCGACCTGGCTGCCGGTCAGGTCGCCCTTGGCGCGCAGCAACTCACCCTTTTCGAAGTAGTAGAGAAGGTCCTTGTCGTCGCCGGTGTTGTTCTTCTCAAGCAGGGTCAGCGCGGCGTCGACGTTGCCGGTGGCCAACTGCTGATTGGTGGCTTGCAGCTCGGTGTCGTAGCTGCGAAACATCGAACAACCGGACAGCAAGGTCACTGCCGCGAGTGTGAGCGAGGTAAAGGCGCGAGATGCCATCGAAGAGCTTCTTCCCTGAACGTAATCGGCCGAATGTGCTGGTCGGGCCGAATCACCAATGGCAGGAACGCGTTGCGATCCGGCCAATTCCTCATAAAAAGAGGAGCTGAAATGCCATTTCGAAATAACGAAGGCGCGGCATTATAAGCTGCATTACTGGCAAAACAATGGCCTTTTGGATCCGATTTTTAGCTCGGATGCCACTACCTAAGTGTCGTTATCCCCATCCCCGAATCACTAACGCCTTGAGTCAAACCCCTTAAGGTTTGACAATGTGTTACTTCGTATTTCCCTTTGAGATCCATTCATGATTGCCCCCTTCCGTTTTCTTGCCTGGCTGGTGCTGCCGGCGTTGATGTCGTGCAGTTTCAACCTGCTGGCTGCAACTGCCGAGGGCGCGCCCCAAGCCCTGCATTTACTGGACTACATCGGTGCGGACTACCCCCCGACAGTGGAGGCGGGCAAGGTTATCGATGATTCCGAATACCGTGAACAGGTAGAGTTTCTCGGGGTGTTGCAGGGGCTGGTGGCCGATCTACCGGAAAAGCCCGAGCGCGCCGAACTGATCAAAGGCGTGGATGAACTGCTGGCCGCCGTAACGGCCCATCAGGACGGCGCGGTGGTTGCGCACCAGGCCCGGCAATTGGGCGCCAAGTTGGCAGTGGCCTATGAAGTCAGCCAGGCCCCGGCCATTACCCCCGATCCGACGCGCGGTGCGCCGCTGTACGCGCAGAACTGCTCGGTGTGCCACGGCGCCACAGGCGCCGGCGATGGCCCCGCAAGCGTGGGCATGACGCCGCCGCCTGCCAACCTGCGGGACGCTGCACGCCTCGATCGCTTGAGCCTCTACGCGATCTACAACACCCTG
This sequence comes from Pseudomonas sp. P7758, assembly GCF_013386485.1. Lineage (NCBI taxonomy): Bacteria > Pseudomonadati > Pseudomonadota > Gammaproteobacteria > Pseudomonadales > Pseudomonadaceae > Pseudomonas > Pseudomonas sp. P7758. The sequence continues at coordinate 81,173 of NZ_JACARS010000051.1, forward strand.
GGTCTGGGCGTGGAAGGCACCGACATGCCGTCGTTTGCCGATCAACTGGACGACCGCCAGCGCTGGGACCTGGCGACCTATATCGCCGGCTTCACCGCCGACCCGGCTGCCGCGAACAGTGAAAAGTCCTTCAACCTCGCCGACCTCGCGCGCCAGACCCCCAACGAAGTGCTGGCTGCCGAAGGTCCCGGCGCAGTTGCCACCTTCCGCGCCCAGCGCGCCCAACCGCCGCAGGTCAAGCGTGGCCCGGCGCAGTTGCTTGATTACACCGCGGCCACCCTCGACAAAAGCCTCGCCGCGTTCCGCAATGGCGAGCACGAGCAGGCCTACGACCTGTCGGTAGCCGCCTACCTGGAAGGTTTCGAGCTGGTTGAAAGCTCCCTCGATAACGTTGATGCCAACGTGCGCAAGGACACCGAAAAGGCCCTGATGGCCTACCGGCAGTCATTGCAGGACGGCTTGCCGATCGAGCAAGTGCAGCAGCGCCTGGATGTGGCCAAGGGCAAGCTCACCGAGTCCGCCGGCCTGCTGGGCAGCGATGGCTTGAGCTGGTCCCTGAGCTACATCTCCGGTTTGTTGATCCTGCTGCGCGAAGGCCTGGAAGCGATCCTGGTGCTGGCGGCGATTCTCGCGTTCCTGCGCAACACCGGCCAGCAATCGGCGGTGCGCAGCGTCAACGTCGGCTGGGGCCTGGCGCTGTTGGCCGGCTTGGCGACGTGGGCGTTGGCGGCTTATGTGATCGACGTCAGCGGCGCCCAGCGCGAGTTGCTGGAAGGCTGCACGGCGCTGTTTGCCAGCGTGATGGTGCTGTGGCTCGGGGTGTGGATGCACGACCGCCGTCACGCGGCCGCCTGGCAGGACTACATCAAGAGCAGCCTGGTGGGCGGTGGCGGGCGCTTCGGTTTTGCGATGCTGGCGTTCTTCTCGGTGTACCGCGAGCTGTTCGAAGTGATCCTGTTCTACGAAACCCTGTGGTTGCAGGCCGGCCCTGCCGGGCACAACGCGGTATTGGCCGGTGGCGCCACGGCGCTGGTGCTGTTGGTGGGCCTGGCCTGGGTGATTCTGCGGGGCTCGGCGAAACTGCCGCTGGCGCTGTTCTTCGGCATAAACGCGGCGTTGCTGTGCGCGCTGTCGGTGGTATTCGCCGGGCATGGCGTCAAGGCGTTGCAGGAAGCCGGGATCTTCGGCACCCGGCCGGTCGCGTTCTTTGACTTCGACTGGCTGGGCATTCACGCCGATGCCTATTCCCTGAGCGCCCAGGCTGTGGCGATTCTGGCGATTGTGGTGCTGTACGGTCGCAGCCGGCTCGCTGAAAAGCGCCGGGTGGTGGCTTAACCATGCGCGTGTGGATCGATGCAGACGCCTGCCCCCGGGCGGCCAAGGATCAGGTGGTGAAGTTCGCCCTCAAGCGCCAGTTCGAAGTGGTGCTGGTGGCCGGGCAGAGCCAGATCAAGCCGAGCTTCTCGTGCGTGAAGTTGATCGTGGTGCCCAGCGGCCCGGACGCGGCCGATGACTACCTGGTGGAGCACGCCGTGCCCGGTGACCTGGTGATCTGCAGCGATGTGCCGTTGGCCGACCGCTTGGTGAAGAATGGCGTGGCTGCGCTCGACCCACGAGGCAAGGAGTTCAGCCCGCAGAACATGAGCGAACGGCTGGCGGTGCGTAACCTGTTCACCGATCTGCGGGAGCAGGGGCAGATGGGCGGTGGCCCGCCGCCCCATGGGGACAAGGACAAGCAGGCGTTTGCCAATTCGCTGGATCGGATTCTGACCCGGCTGATGAAGGCCTAATCGTTCTCGTGGGTGAGTTCCAGCACCCGGTCCACCAGCTTGTTGATGCCTGACGCCACTTCGCTGATGCGTTTGCCCAGCATGTAGGCCGGGGTACTCACCAGCTTGCGCGCCTTGTCTTCGACGATGTCGTCGACCGCGCATTCCTGGTGGGTGGCGCCCATCTTGTCCATGGCGGCTGCGGTGTCGGCGTCATTGCCGATGGTGCAGGTCACGCCTGGGCCATAGATCTTCGCTGCCAGCGCCGGCGAGATGCAGATCAGCCCGACGGGCTTGCCCGCTTCGGCAAACGCCTCGGCCAGTTCCAGCACCTGCGGGTTGACGCTGCACCCGGCGCCTTCCACGGCAAAGTTCGACAGGTTTTTCGCCGCGCCAAACCCCCCGGGCACGATCAGTGCGTCGAAATCCTCGGCGTTGGCCTCACGAATATCCTTCACCTCGCCACGGGCAATGCGCGCCGACTCCACCAGCACATTGCGCGACTCGGGCATCTCCTCGCCCGTCAGGTGGTTGATCACATGCAACTGGGCAATGTTCGGCGCAAAACACTGCACCTCGGCGCCGCGCTGGTCCAGGCGCAGCAGGGTGATCACGCTTTCATGAACCTCGGCACCGTCGTACACGCCACAGCCGGAAAGGATCACTGCAATCTTTTTGCTCATGGGCATTTCTCCTGATTCATGGCGTTAAATGTCTACTCATTTGTCACTCATTGCCAATGGGATATCCAGCCGCTACACCTACTCTAGATGTAACAATAATTGACCGGACTTGCCCATGGACTTCGTCCCTTACGCGGTACCGTTTTTCATTGCCTTGATCGTGGTCGAGCTGCTGGCCGACTACCGGCGCGGCCAACGCAACTACCGGGTGGCCGACGCCATCAACAGCCTCAGCACCGGCGTGCTGTCCACCACCACGGGGCTGCTGACCAAAGGGGTGGGCATCCTCACCTATGCCTTCGCCCTCAAGCACCTGGCGATCATCGAGCTGTCGGCCCAGAGCGTCTGGACCTGGGTGTTCGCCTTTGTGTTCTATGACTTCTGCTACTACTGGCTGCATCGCATGGGCCATGAGCGCAACATCCTCTGGGCCGCGCATTCCGTGCACCACCAGAGCGAGGACTACAACCTCAGCACCGCCTTGCGCCAGACCAGCACCGGCTTCCTGCTGAGCTGGATCTTTTACCTGCCGCTGGCCGTGCTCGGCGTGCCGCTGGTGGTGTTTATCAGCGTGGCGTCCCTCAACCTGTTGTATCAATTCTGGGTGCATACGCGGCATGTGCCGAAGCTCGGCTGGTACGAGTGGTTCTTCGTCACGCCATCCAATCATCGGGCCCACCATGCACAGAACGCTCTCTACATGGATCGCAACTACGGCGGGGTGTTCATTATTTGGGACCGCCTGTTTGGCTCCTTCCAGGAAGAAGACGATAACGAGCCGGTAATCTTTGGCGTGACCACGCCCTTGGCCAGTTGGAACCCGCTGTGGGCCAACCTGCAGTTTTATGCGCAGCTGTGGAGTGATGCACGGCGCACCGAAAGTGGGTGGGACAAGCTGCGGATCTGGTTCATGCGCACCGGTTGGCGCCCGGCGGATGTGGCGGCAAAGTACCCGATGGCCAAGCCGGACTTGAGCCAGTTCCGCAAGTTCGAGGTGCCGCTGGATGGGCGCCAACAGATTTACATCGCGCTGCAGTTTGCCGCGTACGTGGGTTTTGGCAGCTACCTGATGAATTTCGGCGAGGGCTTGCCGACCGCTGCCCTGGTGTTGGGCTGGAGCGCGATGGCATTGGGGTTGTTCACCCTGGGGGTGGCGCTGGAGAATCGCCCGTGGGCGTTGAAGGCTGAGCTGGTGCGCCTGGCACTGAATGTGCCTTTGGTGTGGCTGGCGCCGCTGGTGGGGCTGTGGCCGGCCAGCGCGTTGGGCTGGCTGGGCCTGGTCAGTTACAGCTTGCTCAGCGGCATCGGCCTCTACTGTTGCAGAGACCGGCTTACTCGACTGGCGTCGTAGGCTTTTCGGCTTTTTCAGGTTCGCCGGCCGCCAGGCGAACCTTCTCGGCGGCACAGGCTTCGCGGGTCAGGCGGGCGTTCTTGACACGCCGGCGAATCCACAAGCCCAGGCCCAGCACCAGCAGTGCGCCCAGCACCCACAGCTCGTATTTCTTGACGCTGCCCAGCATGCCTTCCAGTACCGCGCCGAAATGGTAAGCCGCAGCGCCCAGCGCAGCGGCCCACACGGCGGCGCCAATCCCGTTGAGCAACAGGTAGCGACCCGGCGGGTAGCCCGACAAGCCAATGGCCACCGGCATCACCGTGCGCAAACCGTAGACAAACCGGAAGCTCAGCACCCAGATGTCCGGGTGCTTGCGAATATGCTCCAGGGCCTTGTCGCCCAGCAGTTGCCAGCGCGGCTTGCGCGCCAACAGTTTGCGGCCGTGCTTGCGTCCCAGGAAGTACCACAACTGGTCGCCGGCGTAGCTGCCGAAAAAGGCAACGACCACCACCAGGTTGATATCCATGTATCCACGGAACGCCAGGAAGCCTGCGAGAACCAGGATGGTTTCGCCTTCGAAGAAGGTGCCTAGGAACAGCGCAAAGTAGCCGAAGTCATGCAGAAATTGTTGAAGCATGGTCTGGGTGCTGGCGAAATGAACGCGCAGCCTACGCCTTCGTGAACATTCATGAAAGTATCGAGATGTGTCACGAAGTGAACAATTCCTACATAAACGACGAATGCGACTACAGGTCGCACGCCGGTTGCCTTACGGCGCATGAGCTAACCACAACTGTAATTCCTTCGTCATAATGGCCGCTTATAACTGTCACGCTCGCCCGTCAAGCCGGGCTCAGGAGTCTGCCGTGAGCTTTACCCCCGCCAACCGCCTGTTTCCCGCCACTCGTCTGCGTCGCAACCGTCGTGATGATTTTTCCCGGCGCCTGGTGCGTGAAAACGTGCTGACGGTGAATGATCTGATCCTGCCGGTGTTTGTGCTGGACGGTGAAAATCGTCGGGAAGCGGTGGCGTCGATGCCGGGCGTGGAGCGCTTGACCATTGATTTGCTGCTCGGAGAGGCCGCGAACTGGGTTGAACTGGGGATTCCGGCGCTGGCGCTGTTCCCGGTCACGCCGTCCGGGCTCAAGTCCCTGGACGCCGCCGAAGCCTGGAACCCCGACGGCATCGCCCAGCGCGCCACCCGCGCCTTGCGTGAACGCTTTCCGGAGCTGGGGGTGATTACCGATGTGGCGCTGGACCCGTTCACCACCCACGGGCAGGATGGCATTCTCGACGAAGAAGGCTATGTTCAGAACGACATCACCGTTGATGCGCTGGTAAAACAGGCCTTGTCCCACGCCGCAGCGGGCGCCCAGGTGGTGGCCCCCTCGGACATGATGGACGGTCGCATCCAGGCGATTCGCGAAGCCCTGGAGTTGGCCGGCCACGTCAACGTGCGCATCATGGCCTACTCGGCCAAGTACGCCAGCGCCTATTACGGCCCGTTCCGCGATGCGGTGGGCTCGGCGCTGAACCTGGGCAAGGCCAACAAGGCCTCGTACCAGATGGACCCGGCCAACAGCCACGAAGCCCTGCACGAAGTGGCCGCGGACCTGGCCGAAGGCGCCGACATGGTGATGGTCAAGCCCGGGATGCCGTACCTCGACATCCTTTATCGGGTCAAAGAGGAATTCAAGGTGCCGACCTTTGTCTATCAGGTCAGCGGTGAATACGCCATGCACATGGCCGCGATCCAGAATGGTTGGTTGAGTGAAGGGGTGATCCTTGAATCCCTGACTGCCTTTAAACGCGCGGGTGCTGATGGCATCCTGACTTACTTCGCCGCCCGCGCCGCCCAATTGCTTAGAGAGCAACACTAGCCCTCACAGGAACACTCGATGAATACCGAAGGACTCACAGAAGTTGCCGTAAAAGACGCTCACCCGGTGGTCGAACAAGCTACCGAGACCCCGCCGGAGCTGGAGCCGGCCCCGCCTGCCGTGGTGGCCGAAGCGCCCGCTGCCGCGCCGGTACCGGTGGTTGCGGTTACCAACCTGGATGACAGCAGCCTGTACATCCATCGCGAGCTGTCACAACTGCAATTCAACATCCGCGTGCTGGAACAGGCGCTGGATGAGTCCTACCCATTGCTGGAGCGGTTGAAATTCCTGCTGATCTTCTCCAGCAACCTGGACGAGTTCTTCGAGATCCGTGTCGCCGGCCTGAAGAAGCAGATCACGTTCGCCCGTGAACAAGCCGGTGCCGACGGCCTGCAACCGCATCAGGCCCTGGCCCGCATCAGCGAGCTGGTACACGGCCACGTGGACCGCCAATACGCGATCCTCAATGACATCCTGCTGCCGGAACTGGAAAAGCATCACGTGCGCTTCATCCGGCGCCGGCACTGGACCACCAAGATCAAGACCTGGGTGCGCCGCTACTTCCGCGACGAAATCTCGCCGATCATCACCCCCATCGGCCTCGACCCGACGCACCCGTTCCCGCTGCTGGTGAACAAGAGCCTGAACTTCATCGTCGAGCTGGAAGGTATCGATGCCTTCGGTCGCGACTCGGGCCTTGCGATCATTCCGGCACCGCGCCTGTTGCCACGGATCATCAAGGTACCGGAAGAGGTGGGGGGCGCTGGCGATAACTATGTATTCCTTTCGTCGATGATCCACGCCCACGCCGATGACCTGTTCCAGGGCATGAAGGTCAAGGGCTGCTACCAGTTCCGCCTGACCCGTAACGCCGACCTGGCGCTGGACTCCGAAGACGTCGAAGACTTGGCCCGCGCCCTGCGCGGCGAGCTGTTCTCCCGTCGCTACGGTGATGCGGTGCGCCTGGAAGTGGCGGACACCTGTCCGAAACAC